>JBCCOR010000888.1:0-1500 GCA_039025295.1 Acidobacteriota bacterium | reverse complement strand
GTCGAACGCGACGAAGCCGAGCATCTCACCGCGCTGCGCGACCGGCACGCTGACCACGCCGCGGATGCCCTTGGCCTCGAGCCGCTGCACATTCCCGACGTCCACCATCTGCCGCCGGCGGCGTCGCGCGAGCGCGCGGACTTCGAGGCCAAGGGCATCCGCGGCGTGGTCCGCGTGCCGGTCGCGCAGCGCGGTGAGATGCTCGGCTTCGTCGCGTTCGACAGCCTGCGCCAGCCGCGCATCTGGCCCGACGCCAGCCTGACCCTGCTCAAGATTCTCGGCGAGATCCTGGCCAACGCGCTGGTGCGCCGCCGCGCCGCCGACGCGCTGGCGGCTGAGCGCGAGCGCGCGCTGGTGACCCTCGGCGCGATCGGCGACGGCGTGATCCGCACCGACGCGCACGGCCGCATCGATTACCTCAATCCGGTGGCCGCGCGGCTGACCGGCTGGTCCGACGCCGACGCCCGCGGCCGCAGCGTGCCGGAGGTCTATCGCGTGCTGAGCGAGGCCAGCCGTCGGGCGCGGCGCGATCCGGTCGCGCTCTGCCTGGCGCAGCGGCGCACGGTCACGCTGCCCGGCCTGGGCACGCTGCTCAGCCGCGACGGCCGCGAATGCACGGTGCGCGACGTGGTGTCGCCGATCGTCGACGCCCGCGGTCGCCTGCTCGGCACCGTGCTGGCGTTCAAAGACCTCACCGAGATGCGCGGCCTGGAGCGCGAGATGGCCTATCTCGCCAGCCACGATCCGCTGACCGGTCTGCTCAACCGCTCGGAGTTCGAGATCCATCTCGAGGCCGCGCTCGAGTCGGCGCGCGAGGAGGCCGTGCGCCACGCGCTGCTCTTCATCGACCTGCATCAGTTCAAGCTGGTCAACGACGCCTGCGGCCACGTCGCCGGTGACGAGCTGCTGCGCCAGGTCGCGCGGCTGCTGCAGGAGGTGGTGGGCGAGAGCGGCGTGGTCGGCCGGCTCGGCGGCGACGAGTTCGGCGTGCTGCTCGAGAAGGTCAGCTCGTCGGAGGCGCGCACCGTCGCCAACGCGATCCAGCGCGTTCTGCGCGAGAACCGCTTCGACTGGGGCGGTCAGCATTTCGATATCGAGGCGACGCTCGGCATCGTGCCGATCACGGTCGCCTCCGACAGCGTCATCCAGATCCTCAAGGCCGCCGATGCCGCCTGCTATCTGGCGCGCGACAGCACCAACCGCATCCACGAGACGATCCCCGACGACCGCGCCCTGTCGAAGCGCTACGTCGAGGTGCAGATGGTGCACCGCATCCGCCGCGCGATCGAGGAAGATCGTTTCCTGCTGCACGCCCAGCGCATCGAGCCGACCGATCCCGAGAGCGGCAAAATGGCGTTCCACGAGATCCTTTTGCGGATGATCGACGAGCGCGGCGAGATGGTGTCGCCGGGCGTGTTCATCCCGCTCGCCGAGCGCTATCAGCTCGGGCCGATGCTCGATCGCTGGGTGGTGCGGCGCGTGCTGCGGCTGCTGCGCCGC
>JBCCOR010000887.1:0-1504 GCA_039025295.1 Acidobacteriota bacterium | reverse complement strand
CGCGGATCTGCACCTGGAAGTCGCGCCGACCGGCGAAGCGCACCCAGCCGTCCGGCGCGAAGCGACCGAGATCGCCGGTGCGGTAGAGCCGCGCGCCGGGCGCCGCATCGGGCAGGAAGTCGGGCACGAAGCGCGCGGCGGTCGCCGCGGGCGCCGCGTGATAGCCCTGGGCGAGATGAGGCGTGCGCATCATCAGCGCGCCGAGCTCGCCGACGCCGGCCGCGCGACCGTGCGCCGCGACCACCCACAGCTGCGCGTCGCCGATGCCCTGGCCGAGCGGCAGGGTCGGATGCGGCTCGACGGCGCGCGCAACGTGGTAGCTGACGCCGCGCGAGGTTTCGGTCGCGCCGAAGCTGTTGATCACCCGCGCCGACGGGCCGAGCGCGCGCAGC
Source organism: Acidobacteriota bacterium (assembly GCA_039025295.1). Taxonomy (GTDB): domain Bacteria; phylum Acidobacteriota; class Thermoanaerobaculia; order Multivoradales; family J023; genus JBCCOR01. The sequence goes on along the minus strand of JBCCOR010000887.1, from coordinate 1,112 downwards.
GCCGCCGCGTCGTCGGCGGTGAGAACGTCGCCGACGAGGAAGATCCGCCGCAGCCGCGTCGGCCCCGTCGACGGATCGCCGCCGGTCGCGGTTGCGGCGATGCGCGCCAGGGCCGGCGTCAGGTTGACCACCGTGATGGCCGCGCGCGTCATCCACGCGGCGAGGTATCCCGGCTCGAGCAGACGGTCGTCGTCGGGCAAGTGCAATCGCGCACCGAGCAGCAGCGGCGTCAGCAGATCGCGCTGCAGCGGATCGTGGGCCAGGGCCGAGGTCGCGGCGAAGCGGTCGTCGGCGCACAGGTCGAAGCGTTCGGCCTGCGTCGGCGCGTAGGTGGCAAGCGCGCCGTGGTGGCCGCGCACCGCCTTCGGTTCGCCGGTCGAGCCCGACGTGAACGCGAGATAGGCCAGATCGGTCGGCTGCAGCGCAGCGGTGTCGCGCGCGTCGCCCGCGTCGGTCCGATGCGCGCCGTCGACCCAGCCGCCGGCGTCGAGCTGAACGACGGCAACGTCCGACGGCAGCGGCGCGGCGATCGCGTCGCGGCGATCGAGCCGCACGACGGCGCGCGGCGCGGCGCACGCGAGCCGCTTGCTGCGGCGCGCCGCGGGCTCGGCCGGATCGACAACGGCGAAGGCCGCACCGGCGCGCAGCACGCCGAGCACGGCGACGACCAGGGCCGCCCGACGACGCGCGACGACCATCACAACGTCGCCGCGCCGGACACCGGACGCCCGAAGCGTCGCGGCGAGCCGCGCGGCGCGCGCGCGCAGATCGCCGTAGCGCCAGATGACCGCATCGTCGACCACGGCGACGCGGTCGGCCGGCACCGCGTCGATCTGCGCGACGCAGCTGCCCCGCCACGGCGCCGGCTGTGGCCACCCGATCAGCGCCGCGTGCGACGGTTCGGCGACGCCGGTGAAGCGCACCTGATCGAGATGCTGCGCGGGATCGTCGATCAGCGCCGCGAGCAGCTGCGCGAGCTGCGCCTGCGCCGCGCGCGTGCGCGCCTCCGAGAAGCGGCGCGCGTCGACCACCCAGGCGATCGGCAGGCTGCCGTCGGCGCGCAGCGGCTGCACGTAGAGGGTCCAGTCGAAGTTGGCGTGGGTGGCCGTCTG
>JBCCOR010000886.1:0-1506 GCA_039025295.1 Acidobacteriota bacterium | reverse complement strand
GCATCGTCCCTCGCCGCTGATGATGCGCGCGGCGCGCGGCATCGCGCAGGTCGTCTCGATCCACGACGCACTGCCGCTGGTGCCGGCGGCGGGCTTCACCGCCGGCGCGCGCTGGCTGTGGCGACAGCGCGCGCGGCGCGCGGCGCGCACGGCAGCGCGCGTGCAAACGCTGAGCGAAACCGCGCGCGGCGCGCTCGTCCGCGGCCTGCGGCTCGATCCGGCGCGGATCGACGGCGTCGGCGCGGGGGTCGACGTCGATCCGCCGGTGCGCGCGGCGACGCTGCCCGACGCGCTGCCGCAGCGCTACGTGCTCCACGTCGGCGCGCGGCGTCCGCACAAGCGCATCGGCTTCCTGCTCGACGCGTGGGAATCGCTCGTGCGTCGCGAGCGCACCGCGGGCCACGGCCTGGTGCTCGCCGGCCCGCGCGGCCGGTCGACGCCGCAGCTGCGCACCCAGGCCGAGCGCGCTGGCCTGCTCGGCCTGCGGCGCGCGATCGCCGACCGCGCGGGGCGTCCGGGCGCGGCGACGGTCTTCGCCCACGATCCCGACGACGCCGAGCTCGACGCGCTCTACCGCGGCGCGAGCCTGCTGGTGATGCCGTCGCTCGTCGAGGGCTTCGGCTTGCCCCTGGCGGAAGCGATGGCGCGCGACGTCGCGGTGGTCTGCGCCGACGGCCCGGGCATGACCGAGGTCGTCGGCGACGCCGGCGTGCGCTTCCTGCCGCGCAGCGTCGGCGATCTCGTCCAGCAGCTCGACGATCTGCTCCACGACGACGACGCCCGTGCCGCGCTCGTCGTCCGCGGCCGCGCGCGGGTCGAGCGTCACGCCTGGCCGCGCGTCGCCGAACGCACGCTCGCCAGCTACCGTCGCGCGCTCGGCGACGGCTGAGATCCGCTCGTGCACGTGCTCCACGTCTACAAGGACGCGCCGCCCGTCATGGGCGGGATCGAGAACCATCTGTGGACGCTCGCTACGGCCCAGGCACGACGGGGACTGCGGGTGACGGTGCTCGTCACGAATCCGCGCGGCGCGACGACCGTCACCCGCGAACCCGCGGGCGACGGCGCGACGATCGAGGTGATTCGCACGCGGCGGCTCGCCACGCTCGCGTCGACGCCGCTCAGCCCGGCGCTCGTCGCGCGGCTCGCGCGCATCCGGCCCGACGTCACGCATCTGCAGCTGCCCTATCCGATGGCGGTCGTCGGCCGGCTGCTGGTCGATGCGCTGCCCGGTCGGCGACGCACGCCGCTCGTCGTCAGCTACCAGAGCGACATCGTCCGCCAGCGCGCGCTGATGCCGCTCTACGGCCCGATCCAGCGGCGGCTGCTGGCGCGCGCCGACCGCATCCTGGTCAGCTCCGATCCGTACCGACGCAGCGCGCGCCCGCTCGCGCCGCACGCCGATCGCTGCGCGGTCGTGCCGCTCGGCATCGATCCGGCGCCGCTGCACGCACCCGATTCGGCGCGCGTCGCCGACTGGCACAAGCGCTTTCCCGGACCGCGCGT
>JBCCOR010000885.1:0-1508 GCA_039025295.1 Acidobacteriota bacterium | reverse complement strand
GTCTCGACCTGGCACGGCGGCGGCAAGCCTGCGCGCTGGACCACGTATGCGGACTACGACGCGTTTGGCCGCCCTGGAAGGGTCACGCAACCCGACGGCGCACAGGTCGATTACACGTACCGTGGTATTCGCGAGATTGTGCGGACGCAGCAGGTTGCGACGAGCGAGCACGGCCAGACGGCGTATTCGACCATCGAGCGCTACGACGCCCGCGGCAGGCTGCTGCAGGTCGTCGAGCCCGAAGGCGGCGCCGAGGCGAGGTACCTCTACGACGTTGCAGACAGATTGCGCGTCGCGACGATCAAGCCGCGCGGTGGCGGCACGTCGCAAACGCGTCGATGGGATTTCGACGGCCGCGGCTTCCTGCTGTCGGAGGAACATCCCGAGAGCGGTCGCACCGAATACGGTCTGCATGACGCCCGCGGTCGCGCGCATCGCGTGATCGACGGCACGAGCGATCTGCTGTTCTCCTACGACGCGTACGAGCGCCTGGTCGAGGTGCGCGAGACGGGCTCGGATCGTCCGTGGCAGTCGTTCGTCTACGGCACGTCGGGCCGTTCAAAGAACCGCTTGATCGAAGCGATCGGCCACAACTGGATCCGCATCCCGTGGTCGCCGTTGCTCCTGACCGACATCGCGGTCACGGAGCGTTACGCGCACGACGGTCCGGGCGGCGCGGTGTCGCGCAAGACGACCGAAGTCAGCGGCGGTCAGCGTTTCACGCAGGCGTGGCAATACAACGATCTCGGCGACGTCACCACGCTCACGTACCCGCGCTGTACGCATGCGGCCTGCACGAGCGACGGCGTCGGGCCGGCGAGCGCGCAGACGCGCGGCTACAGCCGCGGCTATCTCTCGTCGATTCCGGGTTTCTTGAATGGAATCGACTACGACGTCAGCGGGATGGCGACGCAGATCCGCCACGCCAGCGGCTTGCGCGTCGACGTGGTGCCCGACGCGAGCGGTTTGCCCCGCCCGCGCGACATCCGCGCGTCGTGGCCGGCTGGCTGGCCGGGTGCTGCGGAGGAATCGAAGAACCTGCTCGGGTCAGACGATCCGCTCTTCGTCGCCCAGGGCGTTGCCGCACTGGGCGAGCATCGCTTCGACGGCTCGGGCAACGTCCGCGCGCGCGGGTCGGAGTGGACCACCTTCGACGGCGCGAACCGGCTGCGTTCGTTCAACTTGGGCAGCGGCTCGACGCAGTCGTATCGCTTCGACGGCTTCGGCAACCTGAACCGCATCACGACCGACGGCGTCCACAGGACGCTGCCGATGCTGGCAGCCTCAAATCATTTGGCGGCTGGGCGGTACGACGCTGTCGGCAACCTGACGGCGTGGGCCGGCGAGATCTATGGCTTCGACGCCCTCGGTCGGATGCAGACGCGCAACTTCCCGGAGCGCACGCACATTTTCAATGTCGACGGCGAACGGCTGTTCACGTTCGACTGGGATCCGGGAACCGGCGCGATCACCGAGCGCTGGACGCTGCGCGATCTCGACGGCTCGGT
>JBCCOR010000884.1:0-1514 GCA_039025295.1 Acidobacteriota bacterium | reverse complement strand
CGGGATGCTCTTCCGACAGCAGGAAGCCGCGGCCGTCAAAATCCCGCCGACGCGTCTGCGTCGCCCCGCCGTCGCGCGGCTTGATCGTCGCGACGCGCAGGCGATCGGCAACATCGTAGACGTAGCGCGCCTCGGCGCCACCCTCCGGCTCGACGACCTGAAGCAGCCGACCGCGGGCGTCGTAGCGCTCGATCGTCGAGAATGACGTCTCGCCGTGCTCGCTGATCGCGACCTTCTGCGTGCGGACGACCTCGCGGATCCCGCGGTAGACGTAGTCGACGCGCGCGCCATCAGGCTGCGTGATGCGACCCGGGCGACCAAAGGCATCGTAGTTTCCGTACGTGGTCCAGCGCGCGGGCTTGCCGCCGCCGTGCCAGGTCGAGACGCGCTTCAGCTCGCCTGTTGCGTGGCGCTCGGTGATCCGCTCGGCCCACACCGCGCCGGGCATCAGCCGGCGCTCCTTCCATAGTCGGCCGAAGCCGTCGAAATAGAGCTCCTCGCGCGCAACAGGCGTCGCGGTCGTCGAACCGTTCGGCCGATAGAACAGCTCCATCTTCGGACCGGTCCCAACGATCGAATGCCGGATCTGCACCCACGCGCCGCCGTGGGCCGCGCTGGGCTTTACCGCCGTCACGCGGTGGAGCTGGTCGTACTCGTATGCGATCTCGAGCCCGGACGCGTCGCGCTCCGACAGAATCACGCCGGAACGGTCGACCATGCGGTCGAGCAGGGTCCAGTCGGCGCCGCGGTATTTCGACTTCGTGCGGACGCCGTGCTGGTATTCGTGGTCGATCGTCACCTCGCCGCCGGCCGCCAGTTCGTCGAGCACGTGCTGGGGCAGGTTCTTGAAGGGATTGGGATGTTGCGGGACCTCGCCGGCCGCGGCGAATGACGCGGTGACGAGCGCCAGCAGCGCGGCGAGGAAGGACGAAAGCAGAAGGCGGTTGGGTCGCATGGGTTCTCCCAAAAGAAAAGGCTTACACTTGACTAAACGTGTGCAGGACGGGAAATCCCAAAGTTCAAGAGCAGATTTTTTGGAAAAATGCAGCCAAGAACCACCCCATCCCCCGCCGTCCTCCGCCGCCGCCTCACCGGCCTCGGCGTCCTCGGACCGCTCGCCGGCCTCGCCCTCGCCGCCCTGCCGCGCGCGTCGCGCCTGCGACGCCTAACCGCACTCCTCGCCCCCGCCGCCGCGGCGACCGCGCTCGTCGCCAGCACGCGCCTGCGCCGCACCCTCGAGCGCCGCGACGCCGAGCGCCGGGCGCTGCAGCAGGCGGCCGACGAGATTCTCGGCGAGCTCTCGCTCGACGCCGCGCTGCAGACCGTCGTCGATCAGGCGCGCCAGCTGCTCGACGCGCGCTACGGCGCGCTCTCCGTGGTCGACGTCGAGCGGCTCGACGCCGGCGCCGGCGACGCGATTCGCACCTTTGTCACCTCGGGCATCGACCGCGCGCACGCCGACCGCATCGGCGCGCCGCCGAGCGGGCGGGGCGTGCTCGGCGTCGGCCTGCGCG
>JBCCOR010000883.1:0-1516 GCA_039025295.1 Acidobacteriota bacterium | reverse complement strand
GGATCGTCGAACGGCGGCGCGCCGATCAGGAGCGCATAGAGCGTCGCCCCGAGCGCGTAGACGTCGGCCGCCGGCCCCAGCGCGTCGTGGCCGCCGCGCACCTGCTCGGGCGCCATGTACGCCGGCGTGCCCAGCACGTGGCCCAGGCGCGTCATCGTGCGGTGATCGGCCGACCACACCGTGCCGAAATCGACCAGCACCGGCCGCGCATCGTCGTCATCGCCACCCCGCGCCAGGACGATATTCGCCGGCTTGATATCGCGGTGCACCAGGCCCGCCGCGTGCACGATCGACAGCGCCGCGGCCACGTCGGCGATCGCCCGCACGCGCGCATCGACCGACAGCGTCGCGCCCACCGCGTCGAGCGCCTCGCCCGCGACGTACTCCATCGCGATGTACGGCCGCCCGTCGAGCGTATCGACCCCGTAGATCGCGCACAGGTTCGGATGCGTCGGCAGGTTCGCCTGCGTCTGCGCCTCGCGCGCCAGGCGGCGCACCTGCGCCGGATCGTCGGAACGCAGGAACTTCAGCGCCACATGACGGCCGAGCTTCGCGTCGTAGGCCCGGTAGACCTCGGCCGACGCGCCGCTCGACAGCGGCACCGCCGTGCCGTAGTCGATCCGCTCGCCGCTCATCCGCGCACCCGCCCGGCCTCCGGCTGCGGCTGCGGCACCGCGCCCCCGGGCCCGCCCAGCAGTGCGTCGTGCGCGCGCAGATGCGCGATCTCGCGCGCGAGCGCTTCGGCAAACACCTGCGACCAGCGGTTGCGCGCCACAGCCTCCTGCGCGTGCGCAACAGCGTCGCGCAGATGCCGTTCGCGCGCCGGATCCGCCGCCGGCGCCGCGGCCGCCCGCAGCAGCGCCAGCTCGGCCTGCCAGATCCGGTACGTCCCGGCATCCGTGAGGCCGATCCCCGACGGCGCGGCGCGATCGAGCACGTCGGCGAGCGCGTCGAACACCGACGCGGCGGCGGCGCGGTCGCCGTCGGCGAGCGCCCGGCGCGCGCGCAGCAGATCGAATTCGACGCGCGTCGCCTGCGCCAGCGGCACGTCGCGCACCCGGGCGAGATCGTCGGGCTCGACGGCGTCGAGCAGCGCACCGATCGCCTCGCCCTGCTGCCAGCGCCACTGGGCCGCGCGCACGCGGTGCATCAGGCGCAGCTCGGCGCGGTAGCGCACGTCGTAGGGCCGCAGGGGCATCGTCGCGGGCGGCGCGAAGAGCGCGCGCACGCTCAGATCGGCGCGCCGCAGCAGCGCCGTCGGGTCGACGCCGCGCAGCTGCTGGGCGCGCGCCGCGTTGAGCAGAATGCGCGCCCGCACGCCGTGGAAATGGGCCAAATCGGGCGACATCGCCAGCACGCGGGTGGTATAGGCCAGGGCGTGGCGCATCCACGGCATCGGATCGCCGCCGCGGTAGAACCGCACCAAGCCGCCCTGCTCATGGATCACCGCCAGGTTGATCAGGGTCCAATATTCCTCGTGCAGCGCCAGCGCGCGCCCGAAGGCGCGACGGCCGTC
>JBCCOR010000882.1:0-1521 GCA_039025295.1 Acidobacteriota bacterium | reverse complement strand
CCGAGCGTACCAAGATCGCGCTCGTGCCCCGTGAAGCGCTTGCGCTCGGAATCGCCTGAGGCCGCAAGGTCGGTCGGCTCGCCGAAGCCGAAGAAGTGCTGGGTGCGCAGACCGTCGTGGCGATCACCGATCAGGCGCGGGGTGCCGAGATGATCGACGACGTAGTCGCGCACGCCGATCGACCCGTCGTCGAAACGCACGCGCGACGCCAGCATCGCCCCGTCGCGATAGACGTAGTCCTGCGTCCAGCGCCACGTCCCGGCGTTGCCACCTTCGGTTTCGTACGCGGTCAGCACCGAGCCGTCGAGATCGCGCAGCGTCCAGCGCTCGGTGATCTGGCCCGACTGCGGATTCCAGTCGAAGGTGAAGAGCCGCTCGCCGTCGACCGTGAAGATGTGCGTGCGCGCAGGGAAGTTGCGCGTTTGCATCCGGTCGAGGACGTCGAAGCCGTAGGTCTCGCCGGCCCAGGCCGTCAGATTCCCTGAAGCGTCGTAGGCACCAGCCGCCAAGCGATTCGAGCCCATCAGGATCGGCAGCGTGCGATGAACGCCGTTGGTCGTGATGCGGTTGAGGTTGCCGAAGCCGTCGAAGCGATAATCCTGCTTTGAGCCGCTGCCGAGGTTGTAGGTCGTTAGCCGATTCGCGCCGTCGAAGCCGTACCATTCCGCGCCTCGTGCGCGAACATTCCCTGATCCGTCATACCGGTGTTCCCCCAGCGCGGCGACGCCTTGGGCGACAAAGAGCGGATCGTCGGTCGGCAGCAGGTTCTTCGATTCCTCAGAGGAACCCGGCCAGCTGCCTGGCCACGACGCGCGAATGTCGCGCGGACGCGGCAGGCCGCTCGCATCCGGGACGACGTCGACCCGCAGGCCGCTCGCGTGGCGGATCTGCGTGGCCATCCCGCTGACGTCGTAGTGCATCGACGACAGGAAGCCTGGAATCGACGACAGGTAGCCGCGATCGACCGTGCGCGTCTGCCGGCTCGACGGCCCAGCGCCGTGGCTCGCGCAGGCCGCGTGCGTGCAGCGCGGATAGGTCAGCGTCGTCACGTCGCCGAGGTCGCTGTATTGCCACGCCTGCGTGAAGCGCTGGCCGCCGCTGACCGCGGTCGTCTTGCGCGACACCGAGCCGCCCGGGCCGTCGTGCGCATAGCGCTCGGTGACCGCGATGTCGGTCAGAAGCGACGGCGACCACGGGATGCGGATCCAGTTGTGACCGATCGCCTCGATCAAGCGGTTCTTTGAACGGCCTGAGGTGCCATAGACGAACGACTGCCACGGGCGGTCCGAGCCTGCCTCGCGCACCTGCGTCAGGCGCTCGAACGCGTCGTAGGAGAACAGCAGATCGCTCGTGCCGTCGATCACGCGGTGCGCGCGACCGCGGGCGTCGTACAGGCCGTACGCAGTGCGACCGCTCTCCGGATGCTCCTCCGACAGCAGGAAGCCCCGTCCGTCAAAATCCCACCGGCGCGTCTGCGCTGCGCCGCCGCCGCGCGGCTTGATCGTCGCGACGCGCAATCTG
>JBCCOR010000881.1:0-1525 GCA_039025295.1 Acidobacteriota bacterium | reverse complement strand
GCCGGCGGTCATCTCACCGCCTTCCGCCGCATGGACGGCGCCTTTCTCGGCTCGATCGACGTCGCCATCAAGAAGGCCAACTCGTCGATCCTCTTCCAAATGAACTCCGAGGCGATCTTCGACTTCTGCAAGCCCGGCGCGCAGGCGCCCGGCCTGGAGCGCTCGAACGGCGGTCTGATGCCCTTCGGTGGCGGCATTCCGCTCTTCGATGACGGCGGCACGATGATCGGCGCGATCGGCGTGTCGGGCGGCGCGGTCGTGCAGGACGTCGAGGTCGCCGAGGCCGGACGCGACGCCCTCGACGCCGTGCTGCGCGCCGCCTGACCTGGTACTGCACACCGCGTCCAGATACGCACACGGCCGCCCGCTGGTTCAGCGTGGCGGCCGTGTGCGTATCTGGACGCGGTCGAATGACGCCGGCTCAGCGCAGCGGCGCACCGCCCCAGAGCTTGCTGTACTTCTCGCAGTGGACGAGCAGCGTGCGGAACTGGCTCAGATCGACGTCGGCCGGCAGCGCGTAGCGCTGGGCGCCCTTGTGGCTGTCGAGCTGGTGAATCAGGACGGCGCCGTTCGAGGCCGCGTTCTTGCCGTTGACCGCGCTCAGCGGCAGCGGATGCAGGAAGAGCTTCAGATCCGGCGCCTTCTTGGTCTTGAACGCGGCGTCGAGCTCGACGTAGCGCGTGCCGCCTTCGTCGACGATCTTCCACGTGCCGGCGATCTTGAAGCTCTTCTTGGTCCAGCTGCCGTGGGCGAGGGCATCGGCGGCGAGGGCCGCGCCCGTGGAAACGGCCAGCGCGATCACGAGCAGCAGAACGATGATGCGGACGGGTGAAACGGTAGACAGACGCATGGGAATTCTCCTGTAGGATGGTTGCTCTGTCCCACCTCTTTGCGCCCTCCTGCGCGCTGGTTTCAGCCCGGCGCCGCGCTCTCCCTGCCCTCATCTCGGAGCCCTCCGCCCCCGATGCGTGCCCGCGATCTGCTTCCATTCTGGCTGCCGCTCTTCGCCTCGTGGCTGCTGATGCTCGCCGAAGGACCGATTCTGACCGCGGTCCTCAACCGACTGCCCGAAGCTGTGGTGATGCTCGCCGCGCTCGGCATCGTCTATGCGCTGTCGGTGACCATCGAGAGCCCGATCATCAACCTGCTCGCCACCGCCACCGCGCTGGTGCGCGACCGGGCCAGCTACGAGCTGATGCGGCGGTTCACGCTGCACTGGGTCGTGCTGCTGACCGCGCTCGGCGCGCTGCTCGCGTTTACGCCGGTCTACGGCTGGGTGGTGCTCGATCTGCTCGGCACGCCGCCCGAAGTGGCGCGCTGGGTGCGGCCGGGCCTGATGATCATGGTGCCGTGGAGCGGCGCGATCGCCTGGCGGCGCTTCCTGCAGGGCGTCCTGATCCGCTTCGGGCGGCCGCGCCATATGGCTTGGGGCACCGCCGTGCGCCTGCTCGCCTCCGGCGGCGGCGCGCTCGTCCTGGCCGTGACCAGCGATCTGCCCGGCATCGTGCTGGCGACCAGCGTGCTG
>JBCCOR010000880.1:0-1533 GCA_039025295.1 Acidobacteriota bacterium | reverse complement strand
TCGAGCTGCTGCTGCCGCTGACCGTCGGCGCGACGGTGGTGGTGGCGACCGCCGCCGACGCCCGCGACAGCGCGCGCCTGACGGCGCTGCGCCGCGCACACGGCGCAAACGCGCTGCAGGCCACGCCCGCCACCTGGCGCCTGCTGCTCGAAGCCGACGACGGCGTCGACGCGTCGCTGACCGCGCTCTGCGGCGGCGAGGCGATGGCGCCCGAGATCGCGTACGCGCTCGCGCAGCGCGCCGGCGCGCTGTGGAATCTCTACGGCCCGACCGAGACCACGGTGTGGTCGTCGGTGATGCCGATCACGCCGCGCCTGGCGGCCGGTGCCCGCCGGCGGGGCGCGGCCGCGCCGCTCGGCCGACCGATCCGCGCCACCCGCATCCACGTCGTCGACGCGCGCCGCATCGATCCGACCCTGGTGCCGATCGGCGTCCAGGGCGAGCTGGTGATCGGCGGCGCGGGCGTCGCCGCTGGCTACCGCGGTCGTCCGGCGCAGACGGCGTCGGTCTTCGTGCCCGATCCCTTCCTCGACGATCCCTCGGAGGCCGGCGCGCGGCTCTATCGCACGGGCGATCTCGGCCGGATCGCGGCCGACGGCGTCCTGCACTTCGCCGGTCGCCTCGATGCGCAGGTCAAGCTGCGCGGCTTCCGCATCGAGCTCGGGGAGATCGAGGCCGCGCTCGGTGCCCAGCCCGGCGTCGGCGCCGCGGTCGCCCGCCTGATCGGCGACGGCGACGACGCCCAGCTGGTCGCCTGGCTCGAGATCGCGGCGGACGGCGACGCCGACGAGGCCACCGCGCGCGTGCGCGACGCCGCGGGCCGGCAGCTGCCAAGCTACATGCTGCCGAGCCGGACGATCGTCGCGTCGTCGCTGCCGCGCAGCGCCAGCGGTAAGATCGACCGCCGCGCGCTGGTCGCCTCGCTCGACGGCGTCGACGCCGACGGATCGCGCTACGCGCCGCCGCGCACGCCGCTCGAAACGGCCCTGGTCGAGGCGTTCGCGGCGATTCTCGATCGTCCGGTGGCGGACATCGGCATCCACGACGACTTCTTCCGCCGCGGCGGCCACTCGCTGCGCGCCACCCGCCTGGTCACGCGCCTGCAGCAGACGCTCGCCGCGGACGCCCTGGTCGAGGCCGACGCGCTGGCGCAGCTGACCCTGCGGGCGGTCTTCGAGAAGCCGACGCCGGCCGGGCTGGCCGCGCATCTCGGCGATCGTCCGCCGGCGACGGCCGACGCCGACGCGCCGGTCGACCGCGCGCCATCGTCGCTCGACGCGGCGCCGGTGGACGCGACGCCGGCGCTGCGCTTCGCCGACGTGTTCGACCGATCCGCCGATGACGCACCCGACGACGCGACGCGCGCGCCGGACGATGCGGCGATTGCCGCCGCCGTCACCGTGCCGGCGTCGCTCGACGCGTTCGAGATCGCCGGACCGCCCGATGCGTCGCCGGAGCCCGACCTCGCGCCGCCGCCGTCGTCCGATGCCGCAGACGTCGCGGCGCCGGTCCTCCAGCTGCCGCGCGCGGCGG
>JBCCOR010000879.1:0-1560 GCA_039025295.1 Acidobacteriota bacterium | reverse complement strand
GCCAGCGCGTCGAGCAGCACCTGAGCGGTCATCGTCTGCCGCGTCCGCTGCTGCGCCGCGCGCACGCAGGCGTGCGTGAGCATGCGATGCGCCTCCATCCGCTCGCCGCGCGCGATGCGCGTCATGAGCGGCGTGAAGAGATCGACGTCATCCTCTTCCATCGCCAGCAGCAGCACCTCCTGCCACCACGCCTTGCCGAAGCCGCCAGCGACGCGGTCGAGCAGCGCGTCGGCGTCGCCGCGGCCGTGCTTCACCGCCTCGGCGAGATGGCGGGCCGTGAAGTATTCCTGAAACGTGTGGTGCAGGAAGCCGTGTTCGTGCGCACGCCCACGACGGTCGCGGCTCAGGGGTGTGATCAGGCTGGTTTGGCTGTAGATCGTGTCGAGCAAGTCGGCCGCTGTCTTCGATTCGCTCGGAAAGATCGTTCGCGGATTGAAATCTCCGGTGCGCGGAAGCCGGTGGAAGGCTTCGATCTGCTTGGCGAAGAACGCCGTCGGCGCGTCGCGCCGCTCGACCTCGGCGTGCAGTCCGCTGGCGGCGATGGCCAGGAATCGCGCGGCCTGCTCGGGCTCGAGCGGCTTCGAAGCGGCGTCGCGCGCATCGTCGACGACCGTCCGCGCACGTTCGAGCATCGCCTCGACGCATTCGCCGTAGAGCGCGGCGCGCGTCTGCGGGATGTCGCCGCTGTTGTCGTCGTCGCCGTCGGACGGCGCACGATCGAGCGCGAGCTGACAGAGCAGCTGCAGCATGAGCGGATTTTGCGCCAGGCGCTGCTGGGATTCTGAGCGCGCGAGCTGCCGCAGGACGTGATCGGCGCGTCCGTCGATGGCGTCGCGGCGGTTGGGCAGCGCGTCGAAGGCCGCCCGAAACCAGTTGCGCACCAGCTCCTCCTGCTGCGCGCCGCCGAGCGGCTGCACCTGCGCCTCGACGAAGCGCGCGTGCGCCGGCAGGCGACACGGCTCGTAGCCCGCAAAGCGCGCGCTGACGACGAACGCGCGCTCGGGCCGCCGCTCCTGCCACTGGTGCACGGCACGCGCGATCGTGCGACGCAGATCGAGATCGGCGATTTCGTCGAGTCCGTCGAGCAGATAGAGCAGCGGCCGTTCACGCTGACGGAGCAGTGCGCGCGCGAGGATCTGCGCGTCGTCGCGCGATTGATTAAGTCGCGCGTGAATCGCGCATTCCGTCAGCGCGGCCAAATCGGTCAGATCGTGCGACGCATCGGCCAGCCGATAGGGAATGGGCACGACCGCATTCGAGATGCCGAGTCCGTCGGGATCGGCGAACGCCTGCGCCGCGATCCGCTTCAGCAGCGTCGTCTTGCCGCTGCCCGGATTGCCCAGGACGAGCAGGCCGAAGTCCTTCTTCCGGGTTTTTTGAAAAGCCCTTTCGAAGTTCAGCGTGCGCGACGTGCCGTGCAGCGGCGTGTCGTGTCGCGTCGCGGTCTCGGGTCGAAAGCCCGGCTCGGGCGTCCGTACCGCTAGCTCGAGGTACACCTTCTCAGGCTGCACTCGAATCGACAGGAACGACTCGGGCGGCGTGTTCGCCCATAGCGCCACG
>JBCCOR010000878.1:0-1562 GCA_039025295.1 Acidobacteriota bacterium | reverse complement strand
GGCACGCCGTGCTGCGCGCGTCGGACGATCTGTTCGACGGCGTCGCGCGCTACCTCAGCGATCCGGTCGACGAACTCGTCGCGACGCGCGAGGTGACCAGCGCCGACGACGCCCTGCGCGTACCGCTGCCGGCCGCGCGCGCCGGTGTCTACCGGGTCGAGGTCGAGGCGCGCGATCGGCTGGGCCGGGCGCAGGTGGTCGCGCGCGATCTCTTCGTCGCGACGGCGGCGGCGACCGGCGACGCCGACACCGACGGCGTGACCTGGCCGAAGCCGTCGACGCCGGTGGTTGCGCTGTCGAGCGATCAGGACCGCTACCGGCCCGGCACGACCGCGCGCCTGGTGATCCAGAGCCCGTTCCAGCGCGCCGAGGCGCTGGTGATGATCGAGGCGCCCGAGGGCGCGCGCTACCGCTGGCAGAGCGTGCGCGGCGGCCAGGCGACGATCGAGGTGCCGATCGAAACCCATCACGCGCCCGGGCTGCCGGTGCACGTCGCGCTGCTGCGCGGCCGGGTCGCCGACGCCGGACCGCCGCGGCCGGGCAGCGGGCTCGATCTCGGCAAGCCGGTGACCCTGGGCGCGACCACCGTCCTCGCGGTCGAGCCGATCGACCATCGGGTCGAGGTCGCGCTCGCGCATCCGGCGAAGGCGCTGCCCGGGCAGACGATCGACGTCACGGTTCGTCTGCAGGATCCCGACGGCGCGCCGCTCGACGGCGAGGTCACGCTCTGGCTGGTCGATCAGGCGGTGCTGGCGCTCGGCCGCGAGGCGCGCCGCGATCCGCTGCCCGACTTCCTGCCGCCGCATCCGGTGCGGCTGGCGTGGGTCGACAGCCGCGGCCTGGCGTTCGGCGCGATTCCCTTCGCGCCCCAGCCCGGCGGCGGCGTGGCGCAGGAGGCGCGCGCGCTGCTCGATCGGCAGACCGTGCGCCGCGACATCCGGCCGGTGCCGTTCTACGCGCAGTCGATTCAGGTCGGCCCGTCGGGCGAGGCGACGGTGTCGGTCGATCTGCCCGACAACCTGACCGTGTTCCAGCTGCGCGCCAAGGCCACCAGCGGCGCGCGCCGCTTCGGCAGCGCGGCGTCGGCGATGGCGGTGCGCCTGCCGGTGATCGTCCAGCCCGCGCTGCCGCGCTTCGTGCGCCCGGGCGATCGCTTCATCGCGCGCGGCCTGGCGCGGGTGGTCGAGGGCGACGGCGGCGCTGGCCGCTTCGCCATCGCCGCCGAGGGGCTGCTCGCCGACGACGCCGCGCCGGCGCCGGCCGACGCCGCGGCCGCGCGGACGACGATCGAGGGCGACGTGACCCTCGACGCGGTCGCGCCGACGCCGCTCGCGCTGCCGCGGCGCGTCCCGGCTGCGGCGCGCGGCGACGTCGGCCTGCGCCTGACGGTCGCGCGCACGGCCGACGGCGCGGGCGACGCGTTCGAGATCGCTTTGCCGGTGCGGCCCGACCGCCGGGTCGAGACCCGCCGCGTTCTCGGCACCCTGACGCCGGGCGAACCGTGGCCGGTGCCCGATATCGAGATGGATGATGGCGGCGTCGCCGCCGTGCGTCCCGGAACG
>JBCCOR010000877.1:0-1575 GCA_039025295.1 Acidobacteriota bacterium | reverse complement strand
GGAGGCCGCCAGCATCGGCAGCGTCCTGTGGACGCCGTCGGTCGTGATGCGATTGAGGTTGCCGAAGCCGTCGAATCGGTATTCCTGCGTCGAACCGCTCCCGAGGTTGAACGACCGCAGCCGGTTCGCGCCGTCGAAGGCGTACCATTCCGCGCCGCGTGCGCGAACATTCCCTGATCCGTCATACCGATGTTCCCCGAGCGCGGCGACGCCCTGCGCGACGAAGAGCGGATCGTCTGAAGCGAGCAGGTTCTTCGATTCCTCTGCGGCACCCGGCCAGCCTGCTGGCCACGACGCGCGGATGTCGCGCGGGCGCGGCAGGCCGCTCGCATCGGGCACGACGTCGACCCGCAGACCGCTCGCGTGGCGGATCTGCGTCGCCATCCCGCTGACGTCGTATGTCATCGAGCTCAACAGACCTGGGATCGACGACAGATAGCCGCGATCGACCGTGCGCGTCTGCCGGCTCGACGGCCCAGCGCCGTCGTCATGCGCGCAGGCCGCGTGCGTGCAGCGCGGGTAGGTCAGCGTCGTGACGTCGCCGAGATCGCTGTACTGCCACGCCTGCGTGAAGCGCTGCCCGCCGCTGACCGCGGTCGTCTTGCGCGACACCGCACCGCCCGGGCCGTCGTGCGCGTACGTCTCGGTGACCGCGACGTCGGTCAGGAGCGACGGCGCCCACGGGATGCGGATCCAGTTGTGGCCGATGGCCTCGATCAGGCGGTTCGTCGAGCGGCCTGACGTGCCGTAGGTGAACGACTGCCACGGACGATCCGAGCCGGTCTCGCGCACCTCGACCAGGCGCTCGTATTCGTCGTAGGCGAAGAGCAGATCGCTCGTGCCGTCCTTGATGCGGTGCGCGCGACCGCGGGCGTCGTGGCGGCTGTAGGTCGTCTTGCCGCTCTCGGGATGCTCCTCCGAGAGCAGGAAGCCGCGGCCGTCGAAGTCCCACCGGCGCGCCTGCGTCGCGCCGCCGCCGCGCGGCTTGATCGTGGCGATGCGCAGCCTGTTCGCAACGTCATACGTGTAGCGCGCCTCGGCGCCGCCTTCGGGCTCGACCACCTGCAGCAGTCGACCGCGGGCGTCGTAGCGCTCGATCGTCGAGTACGCGGTCTGGCCGTGCTCACTGGTCGCGACCTTCTGCGTCCGCACAACCTCGCGAATGCCGCGGTACGTGAAGTCGACCTGTGCGCCGTCGGGCTGCGTGATCCTGCCGGGGCGGCCAAAGGCGTCGTAGTCCTCGTAGGTCGTCCAGCGCGCGGGCTTGCCGCCGCCGTGCCACGTCGAGACGCGCTTCAGCTCGCCGGATGCATGCCGCTCGGTGATCCGCTCGGCCCACACGGCGCCGGGCATGAGCCGTCGTTCCCTCCACAGCCGACCGAAGCCGTCGAAGTAGAGCTCTTCGCGCGCGATCGGCGTCGCGGTCATCGAGCCGTTCGGACGGTAGAAGAGCTCCATCCGCGGACCGGTCGAGACGATCGAATGCCGGATCTGCACCCACGCGCCGCCGTGGTCGGCGCTGGGCTTTACCGCCGTCACGCGGTGGAGCTGGTCGTACTCGTATGCGATCTCGAG
>JBCCOR010000876.1:0-1586 GCA_039025295.1 Acidobacteriota bacterium | reverse complement strand
TCGCGCAGCAGGACATCCGCCGACCAGGCGTCAAAGGCGATGTGGTGGACCGACAGCAGCAGATGATGCAGATCGTCGGCGAGCCGCAGCAGCGTCGTGCGCAGCACCGGTTCGCGCGTCAGATCGACGCCGCGACGCGCTTCCTGGCGGCGCAGGCGCTGCGCCTCGCGCGTGCGAGCAGCCTCGGTCAGGGCGCGCAGATCGACGCGCGGCAGCGGCCACGGCCCCGGCGCGGCCGGCAGCACGACCTGCTCGACCGCGTCGCCGCCGAGCGGATCGAGGCGGTAGATCGTGCGCAGCACCTCATGCCGCTGGACGATGCCGGCGAACGCGCCGGCGAGCGCGGTCGGATGCAGCGCCCCGTCGACGGCGTGGGCGAACGGCAGCAGATAGACCGGACTGCCCGGCTCGAGGCGATCGAGCAGCCACTGGCCCTCCTGCGCGAACGAGAGCACCAGCGGCCGGCGACGGTCGGCGGCCGGGATCGTCGCGATCGCGTCGGCGGCGTCGTCGAGGTGCAGCGCGCCGGGCTCGAACACGCCGCCGGCCGTCTCGATCTGGATCGCCAGCTGCTCGACCGTCGATGCGTCGAAGAACGCGCGCAGCGGCAGCGCGTCGCCGTCGAGGCCGGTGGCGACGCGCAGGCGCGCGAGCACCCGCATCGCCAGCAGCGAGTGGCCGCCGAGGGTGAAGAAATCGTCGGATGCCGACGGCGCGGCGTCGAGGCCGAGCAGATCCTGCCAAACCGCGACGATCGCGGCTTCGAGCGGCGTCGACGGCGGGCGACCGCCGGCCGTCCGTTCGGCCGGTGCGACCGACGGCAGATCCAGCGCGGCGAGCGCGCGGCGGTCGATCTTGCCGTTGGGCGTGCGCGGAAGCGCGTCGAACACGTGGTAGGTCGCGGGCACCATCACCGCCGGCAGGCGCGCTTCGAGGTGCGCGCGCAGGATCGCCGCGTCGAGCGCGTCGGCGGCGCCGCCCGCCGGCTCGACGTACGCCAGCAGGCGCGCGTCCTGGGCCGCGCCTTCGAGCCGTACGGCGCAGGCGGCAACCTGCGGATGAGCGCCGAGCGCGGCTTCGATCTCGCCCAGCTCCATGCGCACGCCGCGCAGCTTGATCTGGCCGTCTGCGCGGCCGAGGAAGGCGAGCGCGCCGTCGCGCCGCCAGGCGACGCGATCGCCGGTGCGGTAGAGCCGCATGCCGGGCGCGTCGGCAAACGGATCGGGCACGAAGCGCTCGGCGGTCAGCGCGGCGCGGCCGACGTAGCCGACGGCGACGCTCGGCCCGCCGATCAGCAGCTCGCCGGGCACGCCCGGCGGCAGCGGCTCGTCGGTCTCGCCGCGCGGATCCATGACGTAGACCCGGTAGTTGGCGATCGGCGTGCCGATCGGCACCGCCGCGCCCAGATCGTCGTCGAGCAGCGCCGGCGTCACCATCTGCGCCGTGCTCCAGATCGTCGCCTCGGTCGGTCCGTAGAGGTTGATCAGGCTGCCGACCCGCGGCGCCAGCGCGCGCGCCAGCGACGGCGGCATCGCCTCGCCGCCGCACAGCGCGCTGAACGTCGGCGCCGCGCCCGGCTGGCCGTC
>JBCCOR010000875.1:0-1589 GCA_039025295.1 Acidobacteriota bacterium | reverse complement strand
GCCGAGGCGGGCGCCGAGGCCCATCCCGCGCGCCGCGGCGGCCGCGCGTGCATCGCCCTGCGCGACACCCTGCGCGCACCCTCGATCGTGCTCAACGCGCGCCGCGTCGACGGCGTCGGCATGCCCAGCCTGTGGCTCGAGCACCGCAACCTCGCCCGGCTGCATCTGCGCGCCTATCCGTGGGATCCGGTCGCGGCGCTGGCGCGCGCACCGCGCCGCGGCGGCCAGCCCGATCCCCAGGCGATCGCCGCGCTGCTCGCCGAGACGCCCGCCGCCGACTGGACGGTCGATCTGCCGCCGACGCCCGATCTGCGCGATCACCGCACCCACGTCGTGCCGCCGCTCGAGATGCGCGGCAGCTACGTGATCGTCGCCTCGCAGCGCGCCGACTTCGCCGACGTCGGCGACAACGTGCGCCAGGCGGTGCTCGTCACCCTGAGCGATCTGGTGCTGATCAGCCGACCGTTCGAGGACGACGACGATCGCCCGGTGGTCGAGATCACCGCCCGCCGCGGGCAGGACGGCGCGCCCGCGGGCGACGTTGCGCTCACCGTGCAGCGCATCGACCCTCGGCGGCAGAATCTGGTCACCGTGGCCGAGGCGCGCACCGGCGACGACGGCCGCGCGCGCTTCGACGCCGGCGGCTGGGCGCGCCACACCCTGCGCCTGACCGCGACCCGCGCCGACGGCACGTCGCTGCTGATGCCCGACGCGCTCTTCGCCTGGGAAAACCGGCGATCCGCGCCCGCGATGCGTCTGGTGCTCACCACCGACCGCGCGGTCTATCGACCCGGCCAGCGCGTGCGGTTCAAGCTGGTCGCGTTCCGGCCCGCCGACGCGCGTCCGGACGACCGCGCCAGCCGCGCGGTGCCGCGCTGGCGCACCGCCGGCGACGCCGAGATCGCGGTCGCGCTGCGCGACGCCAACGGCGAGATCGTCGCCGAGACCACGCTGACGACCGACGACTACGGCAGCGCCGCCGACGCGTTCGACGTGCCCGCCGCCGGCCGCATGCTCGGCGCGTGGTCGCTCGGCGCCCAGATGCGCGCGAACGACGCGCGCGCCTCGGTCGGCGTCCGCGTCGAGGCCTACCGCCGCCCGACGTTCGCGGTCGAGATCGATCCGCCCGACGCTCCGCCGCGCCCGAACGAGACCGTGACGCTGCGCGGCCGCGGGCGCTATTTCTTCGGCCTGCCGGTGACCGACGGCGTCGTTCGCTGGACCGTCGAGCGGCGCATCGGCTGGCCGATCGGCTGGCGCGGCGGATGGCGCCCCGCGCCGATCGACGTCGGCGCGGTCACGATCGCCCAGGGCGAGACCGCGCTCGGCGACGACGGCGACTTCGCGATCACCTTCGTGCCCGCGATCGATCCGCGCGACGCCGACGATCCGCAGCTGCGCGAACGCATCCACCACTACGCCGTGCGCGCGACGCTCGTCGACGGCGGCGGCGAAAGCCGCGACGCCGCGCGTGACGTCCGCGTCGGCTGGACGCGCGTGCGCGCCGCGCTCGACGCGCCGCCACCGTTCGTGCGCGCCGGCGAGCCGGTGACGCTCGCGCTCGCGCTGCGCGATCTCGATCAGCGCGG
>JBCCOR010000874.1:0-1590 GCA_039025295.1 Acidobacteriota bacterium | reverse complement strand
TGGTCGGCGGATGTCCTGCTGCGCGAGCTGGCGATGCTGCATCGGTCGATCGCAGCGCGCGGCGTCGATGCGATCGCGCCGGCCGATCTCGCGCGTTCGATCGACGACGCGGTCGCGACGCTGCCGGCCGTGCCGACCCAGGTCGCCGACCACGCCGCGTGGGAGCGCACCACCCTCGACGCCGACCGCCGCGCTGCCGCGATGGCGCGCATCCGCGGTCGTCTCGACGATCTGTCCGATCTCGAGCTCAGCACCGACCGTCCGCGTCCGGCGTTGCGCAGCCGACGCGGCGGGGTGGTGCATTTCCGCCTCGACGCGCCGACGGTCGATGCCCTGGGCGCGCTGGCCCACGATCACCGGGCGACGCTCTTCATGGTGCTCAGCGCCGCGTACCAGGTGCTCCTGCAGCGTCACAGCCAGCAGAACCGCTTCGTCATCGGCACGCCGGTGTCGGGTCGCGGCCTGCCTGAGCTCGACGGCCTCATCGGCTTCTTCGCCAACATGGTCGCGCTGCGCGCCGATCTGCGATCGGACGCGGAGGGCCGCGCGCCGCGCTTCGCCGATCTGCTCCGGGCCGTGCGCGACGACAGCCTCGCCGCATACGACGAGCAGCAGCTGCCGTTCGAAACGGTGGTCGAGGCGCTGGCCAGCGATCGCGGCCGTACGCTGGCGCGCACGCCGGTGTTCCAGGTCATGCTGGTGCTGCAGAACCATGCGCGCGCCGGGCATGCCGCGGCGGATACCGCCCGCGCCGGGGCAGCGCTGCCGCTGCGCCTGCGGAGCCTGCAGGCGGCGGGGCAGTCGGCGCGCTTCGATTTGTCGCTGGTGTTCGGCCACGCGCCCGACGGCGCGCTCAACGCCTTGCTCGAGTACGACGCCGAGCTCTTCGATCGCACCACCGCCCAGCGCATGGTCGGCCACGTCACCCGCCTGCTGCGGTCCGTGCTCGAGACGCCCGAGCGGCCGATCGACGCACTGCCGATGCGCGCGGCCGCCGAGACCCACGCGCTGCGCTACGGCTGGAACGACACGCGCCCGCGCGCCGCGGCCGACGCCGTCTACCGCGCGGTGGCCGACCGCATCGCCGATCAGGCGCAGCGCGCGCCCGACCGGATCGCGCTGATCGCCGACGGCGAGCGCGTCCGCTACGGCGCGCTGCTCGACGGCGTCGACCGCCTGGCGAGTGCGCTGCATCAGCGGCTCGCCGGCGCGGGCGTCGGCTTCGACGCGACGCCGCTGATCGGCGTCTGCATCAGGCGCAGCGCGCTGCTGCCGGCGCTGCTGCTCGCCGTCCACCGCGCCGGCGGCGCCTACGTCCCGCTCGATCCGGATCAGCCCGCGCCGCGCCTGGCGCTGATGCTCAACGATCTCGACGCCGACGGTCGCGGCCTCGACGCGGTGCTGAGCGACGGTCCGCTGCCGGCGGCGCTCGAGGCCGAGCGCCCGGCCTCGATCGAGGTCTTCGATCTCGCCGCGGGCGATCTGGCGCTCCCGCCGCGCGCCGACGCTGCGTCGCTGCCGACGCGCGGTCCGCAGACGCCGGCCTACGTGCTCTACACCTCGGGCTCGACCGGCCGGCCGAAGGGCGTG
>JBCCOR010000873.1:0-1593 GCA_039025295.1 Acidobacteriota bacterium | reverse complement strand
GTCAAAACCCTGACCGGCGGCTTCTCCGTCAGCTTCTGAGCATTGAATCCAGGATTCCGAATCGACTTCATCGATTTGGATCCCGCCCGTCAAAGCCCTGTCAATCGGCCGCTTGGCGCGCTTCAATCCGCCGGTCTGCGGATCAGCCCGGGATCTGTAAAGCTGGCATGAATGCTGCTTCTCACGGTTGAGAAGCCATGGCCGTTCCCACCGCACACCGCGCCCATCTGCGATTTTTCGCACTCGCCTTTCTGCTGACCGTCGTCCTCGCGGCGCTCGGCGGCTCGGCGTTTCAGCGCACGATCGCGCGCTTCCAGCCGCTCGGCTTCGTCGCCACCCAGCAGGACGGCGCCTGGCACATCGACGCGATCACCCATCCGCGCGTCGGCCTGCAGCCGGGCGACGTGCTGATGCAGGCCGACGGCGCCGCGGTCACCAGCGTGGCCGAGCTGCGCCAGCGCCTGCACGAGCGCGCCACCGTGCCCGCCCTCACCCTGCGCGGCGACGAGCTGACCGTCGTGTCGTACCAGCGGCCGCCGATCGAGCTCGACGGCACCTACCTGCTGCTGGTCGTGATCAGCGTGCTCTACGTCGCGATCGGCCTGGTTACGCTCGGCAAAACCCGCGTCGGCGCGCTGCGCGCGGCCGCGGGCGCCGCCGCCGCGACCCGGCTCTTCTACCTCTGGTGCCTGGCCTCGGCTGCGCTCTATCTGCTCGCGCCGCCGCCGCTGCCGGTCGACAGCCTCGACGTCGCGATCTTCTTCGGCGACCAGGCCGCGCGCACGCTGCTGCCGTTTCTGACCTTGCATCTCTTCGCCGTCTTCCCGACCGCGCCGTCGGCGCGCGTCAGGCGGCTGCTGCCGCTGCTCTACGTGCTGCCGGCCGCGCTGCTGGCGCTGCACGCCGATCTCGCGCTCACCGGCGGTCGCCTGATCGCGGGCGCGCCGAGCGCATCGCTGCTCGACCGGCTGGCGCGCGCTGAGCTGGTGCTGCTCGCCCTCGCCGGCCTCGGCGCGGCGGCGATGCTCGGCCTGCGCCTGGCGCGCCTCAAGCATCCTGAAACCCGCCAGCAGGCGCAGTGGATCACCGCCGGCCTCGTCGCCGGCTATCTGCCCTTCCTGCTGCTCTACGCCGCGCCGCGCCTGCTCGACGCCGCCGGCGGGCCCGACTGGCTGACCCTGCTGGCGGTCGCGCCCCTGGCGCTGGTGCCGGTCGCCTTCGCCTGGGCGATCCTCAAGCATCGCCTGTGGGACCTCGAATACCTGCTGCGCACCGGCGCGTCGTACGCCCTGACCGGCCTGGTCGGCGTCTTCGGCTTCGTGCTGGTCGAGCTCGGCCTGCGCCGCGGCCTGAGCGGCGTCGACGGCTCGGTGCGCGATCTGCTCACCTTCGGCGCCGGCCTGGTCGTGGCCGGCGTGCTGGTGCCGACCCGCGGCGCGATCGCCGCCGGGCTCGGACGCTTCAGCGGCGCCGGCGCGCGCCGCGCGCTGCGCGAGGTCGGCCGCGATCTGCTGCACGAGCGCAATCTCGACACCCTCTGCGCGCGCCTGCTCGACGCGCTGCGCACCCATCTCGATCTCGAGCGCGTCGCGC
>JBCCOR010000872.1:0-1605 GCA_039025295.1 Acidobacteriota bacterium | reverse complement strand
TTGTTGGCTGCCTATGGGGTTGTTTAGACCTGCTGGGCATTATGGATGCCTGGTCGGTGGTGCGTCGCCAAATGCTTTCGTTTATGTTTTTTCCCCTTTGCGCGGATTTCGCGCCTTTGCCCGCTTACGGTAATGGGCGCGGGCCGAACCCTCCGCATCGGGATGGCGTCAGGCAGCGGGCGCGATCGCGCAGGACGCGGCCAGGCCGTCGGCGACGGCGAGGCCGTCGCGGGTCGGCACCAGCCGGTCGTCGGCGCGGCGCGCGATCAGGCCGGCGTCGGCCCAGGCGGCGAAGCGATCGCGGTTGGCCGCGATCAGCGTGACCCGCCAGCGTCGCTCGATCGTCGCCGGATCGACGCCGTGGACAGTGCGCAGGCCGAGCAGCAGTGACTCGGTCGCGCCGGCGACGGCGTCGATCGTCTCGCGATCGGCGATCGGCGGCGCATCCGCGGCCAGCGCGCGCTGCCAGCGCGGCAGATGGCGTTCGTTCCACCAGCGCACGCGGCCGTCGAAGCTGTGCGCCGACGGGCCGAGGCCGACATAGGGCACGTGATGCCAATACTTGCGATTGTGGCGCGAGCGATGGTGCGGCGCGCGGGCGAAGCTGCACGCCTCGTAGGGCGCGAGCCCGGCCGCCGCGAGCCGCGCATGGGTGAGATGAAAGGCGATCGCCTGCGCGCCGTCGGCGAGCGGCGTGAGCGCGCCGCGCGCCGCGCGCTTGCCGAAGACCGTGCCGGGCTCGACCGCCAGCTGATACGCCGAGACGTGGTCGATGTCGAGCGCGCCGACGGCGTCGAGCTCGCGCGTCCACGCGGCCTGGGCGTCGGCCTCGGCCTCGTCGGGCAGGCCGTAGATCAGATCGAGCGAGAGCGTGTCGATCGCGGCCGCGCGCACCTGGTCGACCACCCGGCGGACGTCGTCGCCGCGGTGATGGCGGCCGAGAAAGGCGAGGGCGCGGTCGTCGAGGCGCTGGCTGCCGAGGCTGAGCGTCGCGACGCCGAGCGCGCGCCAGTGCGCCAGCCGCGCCGGCGTGACGTCCTCGGGATTGGCCTCGAGGAAGAGGCGCGCGTCGTCGGCGATCGGCAGCGCGGCGCGCAGCGTCTCGACGATCGTCGTGAGCTGCGCGTCGTCGAGCGCTGACGGCGTGCCGCCGCCGAGGTAGAGCGTGTCGAACGGCAGCGCGTCGCGCAGCGGCGGCGGATCGTCCCGCGCGCCGAGCCGGTCGAGATGCGCGCGCGTCAGCGCGATCTCGCGCCCGAGTGCGTCGACGTAGGCGCGCTTCGCGTCGTCGCCGCCGCGGCGCACGGCGAAGTCGCAGTACGGGCAGATCGCGCCGCAGAACGGCACGTGCACGTACAGGCCGGCGCGGCGGGTGACGCCGTCGGGCAGCGGTGGATCGGGGCTTGGCGCAGCGGCGGGGCGCATCGTCCGACGATCATGGCACGGCCGCGGGTTCGCCGTCGCCGAGTCGGCGCAGCCAGCGCTGCCAGTCGGCGATCGACGGCACGACGTAGGGATTCGACGCTGCGGCCCGCGCCCACAGCGCGTCGGCGCTGCCACGTCTTCCGCCGCGCCGCACGCCGCGCGCCGAGGCGCCGCGCCGCG
>JBCCOR010000871.1:0-1628 GCA_039025295.1 Acidobacteriota bacterium | reverse complement strand
GCCCGCGGCCGCGGGCGATCCCGACGACGCCGACCTGACCGTCGACGTGGTCGTCCTGGGTTCGGGCCCGGGCGGCTACTCCGCCGCCTTCCGCGCCGCCGATCTCGGCCTGCGGGTCGCACTGATCGAGCGCTTCGCCTCGCTCGGCGGCGTCTGCCTCAACGTCGGCTGCATCCCGTCGAAGGCGCTGCTGCACATGGCCAAGGTGGTCGACGAAGCGCGCCATTTCCGCGATCACGGCATCGAATTCGGCGCGCCGACGATCGATCTCGACAAATTGCGCAGCTGGAAGGACGGCGTCGTCGGCCGCCTCACGGGCGGTCTGACCACCCTCGCCAAGCAGCGCAAGGTCACGACCGTCCAGGGCTACGGCCGCTTCCTCGACGCGCATCGCCTGGCGGTCGCGGCCGAGGACGGTTCGACCACCGTGGTCGGCTTCCATCACGCGATCATCGCCGCCGGCTCGCGGCCGGTCGAGATTCCGGGCTTCCCGATCGACGATCCGCGCCTGATGGATTCGACCGGCGCGCTCGAGCTGACCGACATTCCGAACAAGCTGCTGGTGATCGGCGGCGGCATCATCGGCCTCGAGATGGCGACCGTCTACGAGGCGCTGGGCTCGGCGGTGACCGTCGTCGAGCTGATGGACGGCCTCATGCCGGGCGCCGATCCCGACATCGTCCGTCCGCTCCACCGGCGCATCAAGAAGAAATACGCCGCAATCCATCTCGGCACCAAGGTCACGCAGATCGAGGCCGAAGACGACGGCCTGCGCGCGCACTTCGAGCGCGCCAACGGCGCCGATGCGCCCGAGCCGGCGCTGTTCGACCGCGTGCTCGTGTCGGTCGGCCGACGACCGAACGGCGGCCGCATCGACGCCGATCGCGCCGGCGTCGCGGTCGACGAACGCGGCTTCATCGCGGTCGACAAGCAGATGCGCACCAACGTTGCGCACATCTTCGCCATCGGCGATCTGGTCGGCCAGCCGATGCTGGCGCACAAGGCCGTGCACGAGGGCAAGGTCGCGGCCGAGGTTATCGCCGGCCATCGCGTCGCCTTCGACGCGCGCGTGATCCCGTCGGTGGCCTACACCGACCCGGAAGTCGCCTGGGTCGGCCTGACCGAGCTCGAAGCCAAGCAGCAGAACGTCGCCTATGAAAAAGGCGTCTTCCCGTGGGCGGCGAGCGGCCGCTCCCTCGCGCTCGGCCGCGACGAGGGCGTGACCAAGATGCTCTTCGATCCCGACAGCGGCCGGGTGCTCGGCGCGGGCATCGTCGGGCCGGCGGCGGGCGATCTGATCGCCGAGGTCGCGCTGGCGATCGAGATGGGCTGCGACGCCTCCGACATCGGCCTGACCATCCATCCGCATCCGACGCTGTCGGAGACGGTCGGCATGTCGGCCGAGGCGTTCGAGGGCACGCTCACCGATCTCTATCTGCCGAAGAACAAGAAGAAGGCCAAGCAGCACGCCGCGGGCGGCTGACGCGCGAACGATCCGCGCATCGCTCTGGCCGCCGCGTGCGAAAGCCCTGACGAACCCCGCGCCGCGTTCGGTCGGCGCGTCCTCGCCGCATTCGCACGCAGGTCTCGTCATGCCCCAACGCACTCGACCGTCTCTCGCTCTCCTT
>JBCCOR010000870.1:0-1643 GCA_039025295.1 Acidobacteriota bacterium | reverse complement strand
GCTCGGCCGCTGGTCGGGGCAGCATCGCTTCGCCCTGGGCGCGCCGATCAGCGGACGCACCCGCGTCGAGATCACGCCGCTGGTGGGCTTCTTCGTCGAAACCGCCGTGGTGCCGGTCGATCTCGGCGCCGAGCCGACCTTCGCCGACCTGGTCGCGCGCGCCCGCAGCGCGATGCTCGACGTCTTCAGCCATCGGGCGATGCCGTTCGAGCGGCTGGTCGAGGTGCTGCAGCCGGCGCGCGACGTCGACCGCATGCCGCTCTTCGACGTCATCTTCAACCTCGAGGCGCACATCGGCGGCGGCGGTGAGAACGCCGACGCGGCGGCCGATGCCGCGACCGCGGACGGAGCGCATCGCGGCACGACCAACCGCGGCGCGCTGCGCTTCGGTGACGCGCTCGAGGTGCGGCTGGTGCCGCTGCCGATGAGCGAGGCGAAGTTCGATCTCGGCGTGCTCTTCGACTACGACGAGCACACGCTGATGGGATCGCTGCAGTACCGCAGCGATCTCTTCGACGCCGCGACCGTGGCGCGCATGGCCGAGCAGCTGATGCGCATCGTCGATCGGGTGCTCGACGATCCCGAGCGCCCGATCCGCCACGTCGACGGCCTCGACGAAGCGGCCACCATCGCCCTCACCCGCGTTCTCGCCCGCGGTCCGCTCGGCAGTCAGGACCCGGCGCTGGCGCCCGACGGCTCGATGATCGACGCGTTCGCCGCGCGCGTGCGGCAGGCGCCCGACGCGCCGGCGCTGACCTTCTTCGTCGACGGCGAAGACGACGCGCTCGCGACCGAAACCTGGACCTACGGCGCGCTCGCGCGCGCAGCCGCGCACCTGACCGCGCGCCTGCGCGCCGCCGGCGTCGGCGTCGAAACGCGCGTCGAGGTGCTGTGCGAGCGGCATCCCGCGCGCATCGTGGCGATTCTCGCGGTGCTGGCCGCGGGCGGCACCTACGTGCCGATCGACCCGGGGTACCCGGCCGCGCGGCGCACGCTGGTGCGCACCGACAGCGGCGTCGCGCTGCGCCTGGTCACGGCCGAGGATCCCGACGCCGACAGCGCCGACGCGGCGCACCTGACGACGATCGTGCTCGATCCGCTGGGCCGACCGCGCGACGACGCCGACGACGCACCGCCCGACGACGGCACGCATCCGGCCGACGCGCTGCTGGCCGTGGCGTCGCCCCTGCGCCATCCGCGCCTGGCGGCCTACGTGATGTACACCTCAGGCTCGACCGGGCGTCCGAAGGGCATCGTCAACGACCACGGCAATCTGCTGCGCCTGGCGGCGTCGGCGCCGCCCGCCGAGTCGGGGCCCGGGAGCGTGTACACGCACGCGGCGCCGATCGCGTTCGACGCGTCGAGCGTCGAGGTGTGGACGCCGCTCTTGACCGGCGGTCGGCTCGTCCTGCTGCCGCCGGGCTCGTTCGGACCGGTCGAGCTGCGCGCGGCGATCGCCTGCGGCGTGACCACGATGTGGCTGACCACCGAGCTCTTCCACCGCCTGGTCGATCTGCTGCCGGATCTGTTCGCGCCGCTGCGGCACGTGCTGGCCGGCGGCGACGTGGTGTCGGCCGAGCACGTGCGGCGCCTGCGCGCCGCGCATCCGCATCTGACCGTAACCAACGGCTACGGGCCGACCG
>JBCCOR010000869.1:0-1656 GCA_039025295.1 Acidobacteriota bacterium | reverse complement strand
GCGCCGCGCGGCCAGCCGGCTTCGAGCAGCAGGCGCCAGGTCATCGGCGTCGCCTGCATCGCGGTCACGCCGTGGGTTTCGATCAGCGCCGCCAGGCGCTCGCCGTCGGCGACGTCGTCGTCGCCCGCGATCACCACCCGCGCGCCGGTGATCAGCGGCAGGAAGAGCTCGAGGCCGGCGATGTCGAACGACAGCGTGGTGACCGCCAGCAGCACGTCGTCGGGACCGACGCCCGCGGCCGCGCCGACCAGGAAGTTGACCAGCGCGCGCTCGTCGACCTGAACGCCCTTCGGCCGGCCGGTCGAGCCCGAGGTGTAGAGCACGTAGACCGGCGTCGACGGCGGGCGCTCGATCTGCGGATGGCGGATCGAGCACGCCGACACGGCGCGGTAGGCGGCTTCGTCGAGCGCGAGCGTGCGCGTGCCCGGCGGCAGCATCGGCAGCGCGTCGGCGTGGCGCGGCGCGGTGACGACGAGCGGCACGCGCGCGTCGTCGAGGATGCTCGCCAGCCGCGGCGTCGGCATCTGCGGATCGAGCGGCAGGTACCAGCCGCCGGCGCGATGCACCGCCAGGGTCATCACCAGGCGATCGATGCCGCGGCCCAGATGCAGACCGACGCCGTCGCCCAGGCCGACGCCGACGCTGCGCAGATGCCAGGCCATGCGGTTGATCGCGCCGTCGAGGTTGGCGTAGCTGAGCGAGACGCCGGCCTGCGCGTCGACCGCGGCGACGGCGTCGGGGCTGCGGCGCGCCTGGCCCATGACCAGCGCCTCGACCGACGCATGCGGCATCGGCGTCGCGGTGCGGTTGATGTCCTCGACCAGCGCCCGCCACTCGTCGTCGGTGAGCATCGGCAGGCACGACAGCCGGCGATCGGGGGCGATCGTCGCCGCGCGCAGCAGGATGCGCAGATGCGCGCCGAGGCGCTCGGCGCTCTCAGGCTGGAAGCGATCCGCGTCGTATTCGAGCAGACAGCGCAGCACCGGCGCGCCGTCGATCTGCGCCGGACGGACGAAGAGGTTCAGGTCGAAGCGCGCATCGCGCGCGCCCGCCGGCAGCGCGCGCAGGCGCAGATCGCTGGTCGGCGCACCGCCCACCGGCGCATTCTGCATCGACAGCATGACCTGGAAGAGCGGCGTCACCGCCGGATCGCGCGCGGGCGCGAGCGCCGCCACCAGCTGCTCGAAGGGCACGTCCTGGCGCGCCTGCGCGTCGAAGACGCGTTCGCGCGTGCGCGCAAGCAGCGCGCTGAAGCTCGGATCGCCGGTCAGATCGCCGCGCAGCACCAGCGTATTGACGAACATGCCGAAGACGTCTTCCAGCGCCGGATGCGCGCTGCGGCCGGCGATCGGCGTGCCGACCGCGATGTCGCGCTGGCCCGACCAGCGGCTCAGCACGGTTTGGAAGCCGGCGAGCATCGCCATGAAGAGCGTGCCGCCGGCGTCGCGCGCCAGCGCCTCGAGACCGGCGCGGACCTCGGCGTCGATCACGAAGCGCACGACGTCGGCGCGCCGGCGCGCGCGGGCGGCGCGCGGCCGGTCGGCGGCGAGATCGAGGATCGGCACGTCGCGCAGCTGCGCGCGCCACCAGTCGAGCTGCGCGGTGCGGCGCGCGTCGTCGCCGCCGCCGGTGTCGCCGCCGCGCTGCCAGGCGGCG
>JBCCOR010000868.1:0-1661 GCA_039025295.1 Acidobacteriota bacterium | reverse complement strand
CGCGCTGCTGCTGCGCGGACGCATCCACGCCGCGCTGCTGCAGCCCGCGTTCGCCGACCGCGACTGGCGCCGGCTGCTGGCGCTCGATCCCGATCTCGTCGTTCCGGTCGGCGGCGACGGTCTGACCCCGCCGATCGCCGACGCCGATCGCCGACGGCTCGACGATCTGCGCCGCACGCTGATCGGCACGATCCGCCTCACCCAGGCCGCACCGCCGGATCTGACGATCGAGATCGACGGCCGCGCGGTCGCCGCGACCGCGATCGCCGCCGGCGCCGCGGACGCGGACGCCTCCGCCGACGCGCGCACCATCACGTTCTCGGCGCTCGTCGGCGAACGCCGGATCGTCGCCCGGCGCGCGGGCTTCGGACCGCAGATGAAGGTGGTCACGCTGCGCGCCGGCCGCACCCTCGACCTGACGTTCGATCTCGAGCGCGTCGGCCCGGTCGTGCGCCTGCTGACCCGGCCGGCGGGCGCCGAGGTCCGCATCGACGGCGTCGCGCGCGGCACGACCGCGGGCAGCGCCGCCGACGCGCCGGCGCTCGATCTCGGTCTAGCCGAGCGCGAAACGTTCTCCGACGTGCTGGTGATCGACGGCCTCGGCCTCGGCCAGCATCAGCTGCGGGTCGAGAAGCCGGGCCATCGCCCCTACGCCGCAACGCTCTTCCTCGAGGCGCCGATCGACTACGAGGTGCCGCCGATCGTGCTGCAGCGCGCCGGCGGCACGGTGGTGCTGCGCGATCTACCCGCGGCGTCCACGGTCGAGGTCGGCGACCGCGCGATGGTGATCGAGCCGAGCGGACGCTTGGCGCTGCCGGTCGGCGCGCATCGCATCGTCGTGCGCGGCGCCGACGGTGGCCTGTTCACCACCCGCGTGACGCTGGCCGATCGCCAGACGATCGAGCTCGCGGTGCGCCTGCGGCCCGGCCTCGCCGTCCATGGCGTGGTCGGCGCCGGAGACGGCGCCCGTCGCGGCCTGATCGACCTGCTCGATCTCGCCCTGCGCGGGCGCGACGCCTGGACGCTGCTCGACGTCCGCAGCGCCGATGGCCAGGCCGACGCGCCGCTCGCGCCCCTCGGGCTGCGGCCGGAGGCGCTGCGCGACGCCCTGCGCGACGCGGATGCGCACGGCGGCGGCGCGCCGGCGCGCATCGACTGGGCCGCGCTGCAGGCGGCGCTCGACCGCCGCGCGCGCGCCAGCCTGCATCTGCTCGCCCTGCCCGACGACCCGCTCTTCGGCCCGGGCCGACCGCTGCTGCTGGTGCCGGCCGCGCCGGGCCCGCCGCAGCCCGATCTGCGCGTCGCGCTGCCCGGCAGCGCCGGTCGCGATCAGCTGGCGAGCTGGCTGGGCGGCGACGTCCGCGTCGCCAGCGCCCGCCGCACCGTGCTGGGTGCGCAGCTGATCGACAGCGGCGTCACGCCCTATCCCACCGCGCTGCGGGTGACGCCCGGCGGCCCGGCGGCAACCGCGGGCCTGCGACCGGGCGATCAGATTCTCGGCCTGGCGGGGGTCGGCGTCACCGCCGCGGCGCAGGTGCGCGCGCGCGTGCGCGCCGCCGAGCCCGGCGAGCCGATCGAAATCGACGCCTGGGCGCCCGACCGCGGTCGGCACACGCTCTCGCTCACCCTCGGCGACAGCGCCGACGCGTCGGCGATCGCGG
>JBCCOR010000867.1:0-1662 GCA_039025295.1 Acidobacteriota bacterium | reverse complement strand
GGTGAAGCTGCCCGGGCCGGCGAGGGCGACGACGCCGGCGAGATCGGCGAAGCCGCAGCCGACGTCGAGCAGCAGCATTTCGGCGGTGCGCAAGAGGGCCTCAGCGGTGCGCCGCTGCGGCAACACGGCGCGCGCCGTGACGTGCTCGGCGCGCGTGCCGGCGCGGCCGACCGCCAGGCTGACGCGGGCGTGGCCGGTGTCGAAGGCCAGAATCCAGCCGGGCGGACCGGTGGCGGACGACGGCGGGTCGGAATGGATGTCGCGCATCGTGGTGCGATCGTATCGCGTCGAGCTGGGCCGCCGGGCTGTGCCGTCGGGTTGCGCCGTCGGGTTGCGCCGCCGAGCGGGCGGGTTGTGCCGCCGAGACGACCGCTGTGCGCCGCGGTGGCTGGTCGCTGCAAAATCCGTTAGGGTCCGGGCATGTCCGAACTCGATGTCCAAATCGCCCATCGCCGCGGCAAGCGTGATGCCCTCATCGAGGCCGGCATCGCGCCCTATCCGCACCGCTACGACACCACCGACACGGTCTCGGCGATCGTCGAGCGCCACGCCGACGCGACTGCCGAGCAGCTCGACGAAGCGCCGATCGAAGCGCGGCTCGCGGGCCGCATCACCGCCGTCCGGCGCCAGGGCAAGCTGGTCTTCGCCGATCTGCACGACGGCCGCCAGCGGCTGCAGCTCTTCCTGCGCAAGAACGATCTCGACGACGCCAGCTGGGCGCGGCTCGAGGATCTCGATCTCGGCGACATCGTCGGCTGCCGCGGCACGATCATGCGCACGCGCAAAGGCGAGCTCAGCCTGCGTGGTCTCGAGGTCACGCATCTCGCCAAGGCGCTGCGTCCGCTGCCGGAAAAGCACAGCGGCCTGAAGGACATCGAGCTGCGCTATCGCCAGCGCTACGTCGATCTGATGAGCAACGTCGACGCCCGGCACGTGTTCGAGACCCGGGCGCGGCTGGTGCGCGGCATCCGTCGATTCCTCGACGGGCGCGGCTTTCTCGAGGTCGAGACGCCGATGATGCAGGCGATCGCAGGCGGCGCGGCGGCGCGGCCGTTCGTCACCCATCACAACGCCCTCGATCTCTCGCTCTATCTGCGCATCGCGCCCGAGCTCTACCTCAAGCGCCTCTTGGTCGGCGGCGTCGAGAAGGTCTACGAGATCAACCGCAATTTCCGCAACGAGGGCATCTCGACCCAGCACAATCCCGAGTTCACGATGCTCGAGTTCTACTGGGCGTACGTCGACTACCACGCGCTCATGGACCTCACCGAGACGATGGTGGTCGAGCTCGCCGACGAACTGCTCGACGGTCGGACGCTGACGTTCAAGGGCGCGACCTACGACCTGACGCCGCCGTGGCCGCGCTACACGATGAAGCAGGCGACGGTCGAGCTCGGCGGCGTCGCGCCCGAGGCCCTCGCCGACGTCGACGCGCTGACCCATGCTCTCCAGAGCCGCGGCCTGCCGCTGCCGCCGGCGCGCAGCTACGGGCATCTGCTGATGGCGCTCTTCGAGGGCACGGCCGAGGCGCATCTCGACGGGCCGGTGTTCATCACCGAGCATCCGGTCGAGGTCTCGCCGCTGGCCAAGCAGAAGGCCGACGATCCGACCGTGACCGAGCGCTTCGAGCTCTACATCGCCGGTATGGAGGTCGCCAACGCG
>JBCCOR010000866.1:0-1666 GCA_039025295.1 Acidobacteriota bacterium | reverse complement strand
CCGAGGGCGCTGGCGGCGCGCTCGGCCAGCTCGCCGATCTCGATGCCGTGCGCGCTGACCATCTCGATCGACTCAACCGACTACGCCGCGACGCCGACCGGCCGCCGCTGCGCGCATCGGCCGCGCTCGATCGCACCGCCCAGGCCTACGCCGAGCGCATGCTGCGCGAGGGCTTCTATGGCCACGTCTCGCCGGACGGCGGCGACGTCATGGACCGCGTCCAGGCGATGCGCTATCCCGCCCGCGCGGCCGGTGAGAACCTCGGCACCGGCCAGCGCACGCTCGTGCGCGTGATCGACGACTGGCTCGACAGCCCGCCCCACCGCGCCAATCTGCTCAACCGCAGCTTCCGCGAGGTCGGTCTCGGCGTGATCGCCACGCCGGGCGACGACGGCCCGACGGTGCTCTGGGTGCAGGTGTTTGGCACGCCCCGCTAGCGTTCTGCGCGCCATCCGGCCCGCACCGCTGTCGCGTCGTCCGCTGAATCGCACCCATCTATGAATAGATGCATTACAATGCAAATATAATTTAGCCCATCCGGGCGCGCCCAACTCGCCCATCGCCCACCGATTCCTTGGAGATCCCATGCCACGCTTGTGTCGCAGAGAGTCCTTTTCGCCGCACCCGCGCACGCTGCTGTGCCTCGCCGCGCTCGCCCTTTTCCTGACAGCCGCTGCCGCGTCGGCCGACGCGTTTGGTGAGCCCGGCGTCCAACAGGGCATCGTGCCGGCCTTCCCGCTCGAGTTCGTCGAGGTCGTCGACGGCCTGAGCGCGCCGGTCGCCATGCGCCAGCCGCCAGGCGCCACCGACGAGCGCTTTTTCATCGTCCAGCAGACCGGCGTCATCGTGATCGCCGACCGGCGCACCGGCGCGATCCAACCGACGCCGTTTCTCGATCTCAGCAGCTTCGTGAGCGCCGCGGGCGAGCTCGGCCTGCTGAGCCTGGCGTTCCATCCGAACTACGACACCAACGGCTACGTCTACGTCAACTACGCGATCTCCAATTCAGGCGGACCGACGTCGTTCATCAGCCGCATCGTGCGCTACACGCGCAGCGCCGGCGATCCGGATCAGGCCGATCCGGCCTCGGCGTTCGTCATCCTCGAGGTCGATCAGGACTTCAGCAACCACAACGGCGGCGATCTGCACTTCGGTCCCGACGGCTATCTCTACGCGTCGTTCGGCGACGGCGGCAGCGGCGGCGATCCCAACAACCGCGCGCAGGACGGCCAGTCGCTGCTCGGCAAGCTCCTGCGCCTCGACGTCGACGGCGGCTCGCCCTACGCCGTGCCGGCCGACAACCCGTTCGTCGGCAACGCCGCCGTGCGCGATGAAATTTGGTCGCTCGGCCTGCGCAACCCCTGGCGCTTCTCGGTCGACCGCG
Source organism: Acidobacteriota bacterium (assembly GCA_039025295.1). Taxonomy (GTDB): domain Bacteria; phylum Acidobacteriota; class Thermoanaerobaculia; order Multivoradales; family J023; genus JBCCOR01. Next base: position 282 of record JBCCOR010000866.1, on the reverse strand, counting down.
AGACCGGCGATCTCCTGATCGGCGACGTCGGCCAGAACGCAGTCGAGGAGATCAGCTTCGCACCGGCGGGCGTCGGCGGTCAGAACTTCGGCTGGCGCTGCCGCGAGGGCGATCAGATCTTCAGCGGCTCGGCGCCCTGCAACCAGCCGCTGGTCTTCACCGAGCCGATCATCGCCTACACCCACGAGTCGGGCGCGCCGTGCGGCGGCTCGGTGACCGGCGGCTTCCGCTACCGCGGCAGCCAGCCGGCACTCCAGGGTCTCTATCTCTTCGGCGACTTCT
>JBCCOR010000865.1:0-1680 GCA_039025295.1 Acidobacteriota bacterium | reverse complement strand
CTTCGGCAGGGAGCCCGACGGCAGCCCTGCGACGCACGACGACGCGACACGCCGGGCCGCGGCGCTGAGCGCGCGGATCTTCGATGCACCGGAAGCGCGCGCGACGAGCCTGCAGGAGCTGGCGACGAATCCGCTGATGCTGCAGATCCTCTGCCTGCTCTTTTGGGACCAAGGGCATCTGCCCGAGAAGCGCGCGGAGCTCTACGAGGCGTGCGTGCGGACGCTGCTGCAGCTGTGGCGCGACGCCAAACGCCAGCGCGCGGCGCAGCGCGATCTGCCGATGATCGGTCATCAGGACGCACTGGCCGTACTGCAGCCGCTGGCGTGGCATCTGCACCAGCACAACGCGCGCGAGCTGCCTGAGGCGAAAGTGATCGAGGCAATCGCGCAGCCACTCCAGATGCGTTCGGAGCTCGACCTCACGCCCACGGCATTTCTGCAGCAGGTGCGCGACCAAACCGGCGTGCTCGTGTCGCTTGGGCGCGGCGACTATGGGTTCCTGCACCTGAGCTTTCAGGAGTACCTCGCGGCGTGTCACGTGCAGAACAGCGTGGCCGACGAACCTGAGATCTTCGACGCGCTGGCGGCCAACTTCGGCGACGACTGGTGGCGCGAGGTGATCTTGCTGTCGCTCGGCCTGACGAATCCATCGCTCTTCGGCCGACTGATGGCGCATCTCGTCCGCTCGAAGGCGCTCTCGCGCGATGTGCTGCTGGCGTCGGACTGCCTGCGCGACGCGGCCGAGCCGTCGGCCAATGCGCTGCTGCAGCTGCTGCGCAGCGGGATCGACGACGCGGGCGAGCGCTATCAGGTGCTGCGGCTGCTGAAGTCGTCGCGGCTGGGCGCGTGGCGCGATGCGACGGTCGTCGGCAAAGAAACCGGGCGCGATGTGCTGCGGGCGATTGGGCGGAAGGAGAAGAGCGCTGAGGTCCGCAGCCTGCTGAGCGAGCTGCTGGGCGAAGAGATCACCGTATCTCCGTCTCTTGGAACCAAGATGCGAAGAGCGTTTGCGCGCTTCCTGGGTGTGAGACCTCCCGGGCCTGATTTTGCTGGCTCGACGGTGATCGGGGAACGCGTGCACGAGAAAGACGGTTCGGTCCTGGTGTACGTGCCGGGCGGTTCGTACACGCTGGGTGGTGAGGCATATAGCGACGAGAAGCCAATTCACATGGTGACGCTGAGCCCGTATTGGATCGGGAAATATCCGGTGACGAACGCACAGTACGGCACGTTCCTCGAGGCAACGAAGCGCGGGAAGCCTTCGCGCTGGAACGATAAGCAGTTCAACGGCCCGGATCAGCCGGTGGTTGGCGTGTCGTGGCACGACGCGCAGGCGTATTGCGCGTGGGCGGGCCTCATACTGCCGAGCGAGGCGCAGTGGGAGGCATCAGCGCGCGGGACAGACCAGCGTACGTATCCGTGGGGCGACGGGGAGCCGACAAAGAAGCTGGCGAACTACGGCAAGAACGTCGGTCGCACGACGCCCGTGGGCAGCTATCCGGACGGCGCGGGTCCGTTCGGCATGCTGGATCAGGCGGGGAACGTTTGGGAGTGGTGCGTTGATGTTTGGTCTGACGACGCGTACAAAGGCCGCGAGGGTCAAGAAGACCCTGTGAACACGGTAGGTGACAAGACGGTCCGCGCCTTGCGCGGCGGGTCCTGGATCCTCGTACCCAGGTG
>JBCCOR010000864.1:0-1693 GCA_039025295.1 Acidobacteriota bacterium | reverse complement strand
GTAGCCGAATCCGCCGCGAACGCTTCGGCCGCTGATGTCGCCGAATGACGGCGGCAGACTCGGCGAGAAGCGCAGGGCGGTTGCGAGCGGCGCAGTGGCGTCGAGGACCTCGAATGCGATCCGAATGAGCGGCCCTTTGACGAGCAGCTGCGGATTCTGGACGAGATCGGCGACGAGCACCGAGAGCTCTCCGTCGACGCGCGCGGCGTCGAAGATGACGCTTTGGTTCGAAACCGATGCGCCCAGGAACTGCACAGCATCGGGCAGGCCGTCGCCGTCGCCGTCGGTCGGATCGAAGGCCAGGCGCGTTTCGTCGTAGTCGAGCGCGAAGGTCGTGGTGCTCAGCGCGTGGTTGCGCGGCGTGAGGCGCACGTCGACCGTGATCGTGTCGTTGTTCACCGTCACGGCGTCGGGCAGGCCGAGCCACGGCCGCAGCATCGGCGGCTGCCCGCGGATCGCCCGCGTGCCCGCACCGCAGGCGAGGCCGACGATCCGCCGGTTCGTGCAGGTGAGATCGCCCGCATCGACCGTCGTGTCGGCGTTGGCGTCGCAGCCGATCGGATCGCCGGGGAAGGTGCCGCCGGGCACAGCGAGCCAGTCGCTGCCATCGCCGTCGAAGATTTCGGCGATACACGCGATCAAATCGAGCGCATCGACCTGCCCATCGGCGCTGCAGTCGCCGGGCAGGCCGGCGAAGATTTGGACCGAACCATCCTCGGTGGTGCCCGGGACGCTCTGCGCCATCGTGTCGTGGAACGACGCCGCCGGATCGGTGGAAAAGCGCACCGGCGCCAGAATCGTCGCGGGTGCGATGGGCGTACAGCGCGCGGTGAACGTCAGCGTGACCAGCGTGCCGTCGGCGAGGCTGGTGAACGGCGGACTGGCGTCGGCAACCGAGATATCGATCTCACCGTCCGTGTCGCCGAGGTCGACGAAGACCGTGGGCGTAAAGTCGGCGGCGACGTCGAAGGTCATCGCGTCGGGAATGCCGTCGGCGTTGACGTCGATGGGATCGAAGTCGAGGCAGATCTCGTCGTAGTCGACCGAGAAGGCTGTGGCCGCCAGGGCGCTGCCCGCTGTGCCGAGCACGACCGGGACCTCGACCGATTCGACTGCGACGCCGACGATGCGGTCAGGGATCTCCAGCGTCGGGCCCGGCGATGGCGGCAGGCCAAAGACGTAGGCCGCGCCGCTGTCGAGTCCCACGTCGTCGTTGAAGAGCGCGCCGACGATGGCCGTGTCGCCGCTCACCGCGGCCGAGGTGCCGAAGCCGTCGCCCGCCGCCGCATCGGACGCGGTGATCTTGGTGACCTGCCCCCAGCTGTCGGCACCGCCCTCGCTGCGGCGGAAGATATACGCTGCGCCGCCGGACGCACCGGATGCGCCGACGAGCGCTGTGTCGCCGTTCACCGCGACCGATCTACCGAAAAGCTCGTCCGCTGACGCATCGTCAGCGATGATCTTGGTGACCTGCCCCCAGCTGTCGGCACCGCCCTGGTTGCGCTGGAAGATGTAGGCCGAACCGCTCCGGTCGCCCGCGTCGTCGTCGAGGTACGCACCGACGATCGCCGTGTCGCCGCTCACCGCGACCGATCTGCCGAAATGATCGCTCGTGGTCGCATCAGCGGCGGTGATCTTGGTGACCTGCCCCCAGCTGTCGGCACCGCCCTCGCTGCGGCGGAAGATATACGCC
>JBCCOR010000863.1:0-1694 GCA_039025295.1 Acidobacteriota bacterium | reverse complement strand
CGGCGACGTGCAGCGGCGGCGGCGCGGTGCTGAAGATGAAGCTGCGACAGCGGCTGACCAGGTAGGCCACGAGCGTGCGCGAGCCGGTGACGAACGCGCCCGACAGGCCGAGCGATTTGCCGCAGGTCGAGACCACCGCCGCCGCGCTGCGCGCGATCGCGGGCTGGGCCGCCAGCCCGGCGCCGCGCGGTCCGTAGAGGCCGGTGGCGTGGGCGTCGTCGATCAGCAGATGGGCGTCGTGACGCGTCGCCAGCGCGGCGATCTCCGCCAGCGGCGCGCGATCGCCGTCCATGCTGTAGAGCGACTCGACCAGCACGAAGGTGCGCCCGTCCTGCGCGGCCTCGGGATGCGGACGCGCCAGCGCCTCGGCCCAGGCGTCGAGATCGAGATGGGGCACGATCACCTTGTTGCGACAGCGCGCGAGGCGCAGGCCGTCGATCAGGCTGGCGTGGTTCTGGGCGTCGGAGAGCACGCGGTCGTGCGGCCGCACGAGCGCGGTCAGCAGGCCGACGTTGGCCTGGTAGCCCGACGGGAAGAGCAGCGCGTCCTCGGCGTTCTTGAGCTGCGCGAAGCGCTGCTCGAGCGCGCGGTGGGCGACGGTGTTGCCGCGCAGCAGGCGCGAGGCGGGCGCCGCCCAGGTGCCGCGCTCGCCGTCGAGTGCGGCGTTCAGCCGCGCGCGCAGGGCGTCGCGGAACGCGGTCGACGACGCCAGGCCGAGATAGTCGTTCGACGCAAAGTCGACGCCGCGCGGCGCGCGCAGATCGCGGCGCAGGTCGCGGGCGTCGAGATCCGCCAGCTCGGCGCGCAGAGCGCGCTGCAGCGCGTCCACCGAACCGCGCGTCAGGGCGCGTCCGCCGCGGACGTCGACGCGACCGCGCACGCCGCCGCGTCGCGCCGGGCTTCGGTCGGCCCGGTGTCCATCGCGCGCAGGCCGAGGCGCGCGAGCAGCTGGCGATCCTGATCATCGCCCGGATTCGGCGTGGTCAGCAGGCGCTCGCCGGTGAAGATCGAGTTGGCGCCAGCGACGAAGCACAGCGCCTGGGTCTCGTCGCTCATCGCGGTGCGGCCGGCCGACAGCCGCACCAGCGCCTTCGGCAGCACGATGCGGGCGGTGGCGATCATGCGCACCATCATCAGCGGATCGACCGTGCCGCGGTCGGCGAGCGGCGTCCCTTCGACCGGCACCAGCGCGTTGATCGGCACGCTCTCGGGCGGCGGATCGAGATGGGCGAGCACGCCGAGCATCGCGATGCGGTCGTCGATCGACTCGCCCATGCCGAGGATGCCGCCCGAGCACAGCGTGATGCCGGCGTCGCGCGCGTGGCGCAGGGTGCGCAGGCGATCCTCGTAGGTGCGCGTGGTGATGATCTGGTCGTAGTAGTCGGGGCCGGTGTCGAGATTGTGGTTGTAGGCGGTCAGGCCCGCCTCGGCCAGGCGCTCAGCCTGCTCCTCGGTCAGCATGCCGAGCGTGCAGCACGCTTCCATGCCGAGCGCGCGCACGCCGCGCACCATCTCGAGCACCTGATCGAAATCGCGGTTGTCGCGCACCTCGCGCCACGCAGCGCCCATGCAGAAGCGGGTCGAGCCGGCGTCGCGGGCGCGGGTCGCGGCCGCGAGCACGTGCTCGACGTCGAGCAGGCGCTCGACCTTCAAGCCGGTGCGATAGCGCGCGCTCTGCGGACAGTAGGCGCAGT
>JBCCOR010000862.1:0-1707 GCA_039025295.1 Acidobacteriota bacterium | reverse complement strand
GGTGGACGCGTGTGGATGAATCAGGGCCGGCCGGACGGCTCGGCGGATGGAGACGCGCCGCGCGCGGGCGTGGCGTCCGCCCGGCGCAGCGTGTGGTACTGCCCGGGCGCGAGCCCGCGGCGGACCTCGACCGCGCCGTCGGGCCAGACGATGCGCACGGCCTGCGGACCGCCGGCGCGCGGCACGAGCACGGCGCGCGGATCGGAGGCCGAGGCGTAGCTGCCGTCGGTGGCGATGCGGCGCACGCCCGAGCGCAGCGCGTCGGGCCGCGCGGGATCGACCAGCGCGACGGTGGCGCCGAGGGCGTCGCGGCCGCTGGCTTCGAGCAGGCGCACGCCGAGCCAGGGCGCGCCGTCGGCGGCGCGGTTGCGCACCAGGCGCGCCGGGGCGCCGCAGTCGACGCGCAGGAAATCGACGTCGCCGTCGTTGTCGACGTCGCCGAAGGCCAGGCCGCGGCCGACCGCGGGTGCGGCCAGAACCGGCGCCGCCGACGCCGGGTCGTCGAGCGGCGCGAAGCGGCCGCCGCCTTCGTTGCGCAGCAGCAGATCGGGCTGGGCGAGCGCGCGCACCGAGCCCGGCGCGAGGCGGTCGTCGCCGTCCGTCGCTGCGGCGGTGTCGAACAGGCGCACGGCGCCGTTGACCGCGACCAGATCGAGATCGCCGTCGTGCTCGAGATCGAAGAAGCCGGTGCCGAAGCCGGTCTGGTTCCAGCTCGGCAGGCCGGCGCCGCTCGGCTCGGAGACGTCGCGGAAGAAGCCCTCGCCCTCGTTGCGGTAGAGCGTGTTGGTCTGGCCGTTGAGATGGGTGAGGAAGAGATCGAGATCGCCGTCGTCGTCGACGTCGGCCGCGGCCACGCCCATCGACGACTCGCGCGCGCCCTCGCCCGAGACCGCGACCCCGGCGAAGACCGCGTCGTCGATCAGCCACGGCGTTTCGGCCGGCTTGCCGCGGTGGCGCAGGAAGTGGTTGGACATCTCGTCGTTGGCGACGTAGAGATCGAGCCAGCCGTCCTGGTCGAGATCGGCCGCGACCACGCCCAGGCCGGTGCCCGGCGCCACCGCCGCCACGCCCGCGGCCAGGCTGACGTCTTCGAAGGTGCCGGCCCGCGCCGGATCGTCGCCGCCGCGGTTGCGGAACAGCCGGTCGCCGATCGGCCGGTAGGCGAGCGGACCGCAGTATTCTCGGCCGCCGGCCGGGCTCGGGCAGAGCACGTGGCGATCGACGCTGTGGTCGACGTAGTTGACGACGTAGAGATCGAGCCAGCCGTCGCGGTCGACGTCGACGAAGGTCGCGCCGACGCTCCAGCGCGGATCGTCGAGCCCGGGCGAGTCGCCGGTCGCGTCGACGAAGCGGAAGCCGGCCGGGCCGGGTCGGTTGCGCAGCAGGCGGTTGCCGCCGAAGTTGGCGACGTAAAGATCGATCCGGCCGTCGTGGTCGACGTCGCCGGCGGCGACCGCCACGCCGTAGACCGGCGGCAGCGCGGCCAGGCCAGCCTCGTTGGTGACGTCGACGAAGCGCGGCCGGCCGTCGACGAGATCGTTGCGGTAGGCGCGGTGGGCGAAGGGCGGCGCGTGGCGCGGCGGCCCGTCGACGAGATCGGCGGCGGTCGCGCGCCGGTCGAGCACCAGGCCCTGGGGCAGATAGACGTCGAGATCGCCGTCGCCGTCGAAGTCGATCAGCGCGCCGCCCGGGCCCATCATCTCGGCG
>JBCCOR010000861.1:0-1727 GCA_039025295.1 Acidobacteriota bacterium | reverse complement strand
GCGCGGTCGGCGCGTCGGCGCCCGCTGCGTCGACGACTGCGCCTCGATCTGATCACCGCCGCCGCGGCCAGCCTGCTGTGGGCGTCGCTGGTCGGGCCGCTGCTCGCACCCGGCGTCACGCCGGCGCCGATCGCCGAGACGGCGGGCGAGGCCGCGCCGCTGCAGATCGGCCTGCAGACGGTCGTCGCGCACGTGGGCGATGCCGCCACGCGCGTCGCCGATCGCGCGATCCGCTGGCCCGCGGATGCCGCGCAGCGGCTGCAGGTCGACGCGTCGCGATGGACGCGGGCCGAGGACGGCGAGCTGCGGACGCAGCTCACCGCGCCGCTGCGCACCGGCGGGCGCGTGCTCCATGCCTACGGCGACACCTGGCGCGAGCTGGCTGCCCGCACCGGCCGCATGTGGCAGCGCGCAACGACGCCGGACGCCGAGCCCGCCGCGGACGCGCCGCCATCCGCAGCGCCCGAGACGTCTGCGCGCGGCCGTCCGCCCGCGCGCGCGCCGTCGCTGCGCGCCTGAACGCGACCGAACGTTCCATCCACGCTTTTTGTGTCCATGCCGAGCATCGCATGCCGGGCATCGCATGCCGTGCATTGCGTGCCGCGCTCGGCGCAGCCTGCCTCTGTCTCAACCGTCAAGGAGTCCATCATGTCCGATTCGCAGACCCACGATCACGAAGCCCACGAGCCGTCCGACGACGCGCATCACGCCAGCCATCACGAGGCCGCCGAGCCCGACGAACCGCATCGTGACGTCCACGCGCACAGCGCTCACGCGGCCGAGAACATCCCGCATCCCAGCGCGCCGCCGCCGCTGCCGCCGGCGCAGGTCTACGGCGTGCCGCCGCATCCGGCGGCCTACGAGCCGCATCGCGAGAGCGATCACATGCCCGGCCTGGCGGCACTGCTCAGCATCTTCCCGGGCCTGGGGCATATCTACAACCGGCTCTACGCGCGCGCGTTCGCGATCTTCCTGATCCAATTCAGCCTGATCGCCGTCACCGCCAACGAAGACGAATCGGTGCTGCCGCTGCTGCTGCCGACGATCGTCTTCTTCTTCCTCTTCAACCTCTTCGACGCCTACCACCAGGCGATGCGGATTCGGCGCGGCGGCGGCGCGGACGACACGCGGCCCCCGGCAACCGGCAACGTCGGCTTCGGCGCGGCCCTGATCGCGATCGGCTCGATCGCCTTGATCGGACGGGTGGTGGCGATCGACCTGAGCTGGCTGGTGGCGCAGTGGCCGTTCGGCATCATGCTCTTCGGCGCGTGGCTGATCTGGCGCTCGCGCCGCACGGCGGGCGGCGATACCGAGGACGCGCTCGCCTGAGCGCCGTCCGCTGGCGCGTCGCGCTTGATCCGTCGCGCTTAGAACGGCGGCATCATCGTCGGCATCGCGTTCGGCGTTTCCTGCTGGCGCTCGAGATTGCGCAGAATGCGCGACAGCGGGCGATGGAAGCGCTCGGGCGGATGCAGGCTCGGGCGCGCCAGCAGCTGGTCGAGCTCGTCGTCGCAGCCGACCAGCTTCTGGAGCGCGGCGAGGATATCGTCGGGGACGTGATCGGGCAGCTCGATGGCGTTGAAGAAGCTGTCGAGCAGCTCGCGGATCAGGCGACGGTCGTGCTCGCGCAGCTCCTCGCGGTTGTTGATCTGCACCAGGAGTCGGGCGAAGCCCACCAGATCGCCCCAGATCCGACGGCCTTCCTGGGAGTCCGACGGCTGGGTGGG
>JBCCOR010000860.1:0-1729 GCA_039025295.1 Acidobacteriota bacterium | reverse complement strand
GTACGTCGGTGAGGACCACTACCGGGTCGCCCGCCGCGTGCAGCAGATCCTGCAGCGCTACAAGGATCTGCAGGACATCATCTCGATCCTCGGCGTCGACGAGCTCTCGGAAGAGGACAAGCTGATCGTCGCCCGCGCGCGCAAGATCGAGCGCTTCCTGTCGCAGCCGTTCTTCGTCGCCGAGCAGTTCACCGGCTTCGCCGGTATCAACGTGCCGCTCGCCGACACCATCCGCAGCTTCGACGAGCTGTGCGACGGCAAGTGGGATCATCTGCCCGAGCAGGCGTTCATGTACGTCGGCACCGTCGAATCGGCGGCCGAGAAGGCCGAAAAACTGGCGGCCTGATCATGGCGGGCACGTTTTCCTGCAGCGTGGTCACGCCGGAGAAGGCGATCCTGGACGTCGACGACGCCGTCCAGGTCGTGTTTCCGGCCTACGACGGTGAGATGGGCATCATGGCCGGGCGCGCACCGCTGCTCAGCCGGCTCGGCATCGGCCGCCTGCGGCTGAAGACCGCCTCGGGCGAGGAGCAGCTGTTCTTCGTCGACGGCGGCTTCGCCCAGATGGTCGACAATCGCCTGACCATTCTCACCGAGCAGGCCCTGGCGCTCGACGAGATCAGCGAATCGGCGGCGCTGTCCGCCCAGGAAACCGCCGACGCGATCGCGCCCGGCGGCGACGAACGCACCTATCTGCAGCGGCAGGCGGCCTTGGAGCGCGCCCGTCAGCTGCGCCGTCTGGCGGCGCGCAACTGAGCCGCCCGCCGGCAGCAGCAACATAACGCTTTTTTGCTTCCGGCCCTCGGCCGGTTCCACTGATCGACAATTGATTTGTACAAGACGTCGGGGACCGTCGTCTCCCAACGTCTGCCTATTCGAGGACGGAGTCCGCAGCGCTGCGAACTCCGTCCTCGCTTTTTATGCGGTTGCGATCAGCCCGCGGTCGGCGCGGCGTCGTCGAGCGGCACGCGCGCGCGGTAGAGCGCGGCCAGAGCGCAGGCCGCGGGTGGCAGGGTGATGAGCAGGCCGACGCCCGCGGCGAGCAGGCCGATCGCGCCGCAGAGCAGCAGGGCCACCGCGGCCGCGAGGGTGCGGCGCCGGGCCGCGCCTTCGCCGAGCGCGGCGACGCCGTCGTCGATCAGACGCTGCACGGGCACGTCCGGCGCGGCGTCGGCGGCGCGCAGCGGCACCAGCACGTACGGATGGAGCACGGCGATCAGCAGCGTCAGCGAGGTCAGCGCGCCGAGCGCCAAGAGGATCGCGGCGATCTGCTCGGCGGCGGCGACGGTGTCGACCGCGTGCGGCACGATCCGCCGGCCGAGCCACAGGCCGATCAGGGTGGGCATGGTCAGGAACACCGCGAGCAGATAGCTGACCCACACCAGACTCAGCCAGCGCTGGTAGCGGCGGAAGCCGAGCAGCGGCGCGTTCCAGGCGAGCGGCCGGCCGTCCTCGAGCGCCAGCGCGATCTGCGGCACCGCGCCGACGAGCGGCGCGAACGCCGCCAGCAGCACGACGACGTTGACCCACGGCAGCAGCAGGCCGCCGACCGCCAGAGCGAGGGTCAGACCGATGCCGCCGAAGGCCGCCAGCGGACGGCGCAGGGCGCGCCGCCAGAAAGGATTAGTGCCGTTTACCCAAGCTGTTATAGCAGTGGAGGTAGACCGAGACCTTGTACATCAGCTGCGACAACAGTTTCAGGCATCGGAGCGTTTTCATTTAATTTAAG
>JBCCOR010000859.1:0-1737 GCA_039025295.1 Acidobacteriota bacterium | reverse complement strand
GGCGGCGGCGGCCGCGACGCGGGCGGACTCGCGCACGATCTGCTGGTCGTCGCCGACGGCATGCCGCTCGCCGTGCCGCTCGCGCTGCGCACCGCGCGCGCCGAGGTGCCGGTCGGCGACGCGCTGTGGCTGCTCGTCGCCGGCGGCTACGCCGAGACGCCGGTCGTGATCGAGCGCTTCGTCGACGGGCGGCGCGCGCAGCGCGAGGTGCTGCCCGGCGGGCGCGCGCATCTGCGCCGGATCGCCGTCGGCGACGCGCTGCGCGGCGGCTTCGCGCTGCGCGCGGCGAGCGTGCGCGATCATCAGCTGCTCGCACAGCAGGCGAGCGTCGCCGTGCCGTCGCCCGATCTGCGCCTCGCTCTGCGCCTCGAGCGCGTGCGCGACCGGCTGCAGCCGGGCACGGAAGAAACCTGGACGCTGATCGCCGAGCCGCCGCGCGGCGGCGCCAACGGGCTGGACCTGGCCCGGGTCGAGCTGCTGGCGGCGATGGTCGACGCCAGCCTGGCGCGCATCGCGCCGCACGATCCGGCCGATCCGGTCGACTGGCTGGCGCCCGCGCGCGTCGGCGCGACGCTGCCGCCGATCGTCGCCGGCCTGGGAACGGCCCGACCGCTGTGGTTCGATCGCGCGTCGCCCCGCGTCCGGCCGTTCGCCGAGCCGCCGCTGCGGGGCGATCGGTTGGCCTTCCTCGACCGGGTGCGCGTCGGCGGACCGGGCTACGGCAGGCCGACGGGCATCGCCAGGGTTCAGACCGAAGCCGCCGCGATGCCGCGCGCGATGCGCGCCGCGCCGGCCGCCGCGCCGATGGCAGCGATGGACGCCGCGGCCGACGACGCCGGCGCGCCGCTGGCGCAGTCGGCCGGCGCGCCGCCGAACGATCCCGGATCAGCGGATCCGATCGCCACCGTCGCGCCGATGCCGGCCGATCCGGTGCGCCGCGCCTTCGACGAAACCGCGTTCTGGCGTCCGCAGCTGCGCCTCGACGACGACGGCCGCGCGCAGCTCACCTTCACCGTGCCCGACGCCGTCACCGCCTGGGACATCTGGCTGCGCGCCCACAGCGCCGGCCCGGTGGTCTACAGCGGCGCGCTCGCCGCCTCGGCCACCACCGCGCGCACCCTGCTCGTGCGCCCGCAGCTGCCGCGCTTCCTGCGCACCGGCGACACGGCGACCGTCGCCGTGGTGATCGACAACGCCGGCGACGTGCCGCTGCGCGGCACGCTGCGCGTCACCGCCTTCGATCCCGCCGACGACGCCGACCGCACGGCGGCGCTCGGGCTCGACGACGCGCCGCGGCCGTTCGTCGCGCCGGCGCGCGGCAGCGTCACCGTCGACGTGCCGCTGCGCGCGCCCGAACGCATCGGTCCGCTCGCCCTGCGCGCGATCGGCCGGGCCGCGCCGACGGATCGCGCCGCCGACGCCCCCGAGGCGTTCGCCGACGGCGAGATCCGGCCGCTGCCGATCCTGCCGCGGCGGGTGCATCTGGCGCAGTCGCGCACCGCCGTCCTGCGCCGCGGACCCACCGACGACGACCGCCGCGCAACGCTGCGCTTCGACGATCTCGCCCGCGACGACGACGCGATCACCAGCGAGCAGCTGGTGGTGCGCGTCGACGCGCAGCTCGGCCACGCCGTGCTCGACGCGCTGCCGGCGCTGATCGACGACGACGATCCGAGCGTGCTGCGCTGGGCGCGCCGGGTGCTCGCGGCCGGCGTCGCGCGCGGCATCGTGGCGCGC
>JBCCOR010000858.1:0-1768 GCA_039025295.1 Acidobacteriota bacterium | reverse complement strand
GGTGCACGCGCTGCGCGAGGCCGATCCGACGCCCGCGGCGGTGCTGGCCGGCGTCGTCATGCGCGCGCTCGCGCACTGCGACGTCCGTCCGCCGGGCGTCGTGGCCCTCGCCGGCACGGCCGACGCGGGCGCGCTCGCGCCGGCGATCTTCACCCTCGCCGCCGCGGGCTGGTCGCTGCGCGACGGCACGGGCCTGGCCGCGCGCCTGCGCAAAGCCAAGCACGACGCTGATCTCGCCTCGATTCGCCGCGCCGCCGACGGCGCGATGGCCGCCTTCCGCGCGATCGCGCGGCGCCTCGCCCACGCGTCGATCGACGGCGACGGCAGCGAGAGCCCGGGCGCGCTGCGCGACGCCGACGGCTTCGTGCGCGTCGGTCGACTGCGCCGCGAAGTCGCCGCGTGCATGCTCGCCGCCGGCCTCACCCAGCCCGAGGGCAACATCATCGCGCCCGGCGACGAAGGCGGCGTGCCCCACAGCGTGGGCGACGACGACCGCGTGATCCGCGCCGGCGAGTCGCTGGTGGTCGATCTCTTCCCGCGCGACCGCCTCTTCGCCGACTGCACCCGCACCTTCTGCGTCGGCCCGCCGCCGCCAGCGCTGCAGCACGCCTACGCGACCGTGCGCGCAGCGCTGGAACACGCCGAGCGCAGCAGCCGTCCGGGCGTGCGCGCCTGGACCCTCCAGCAGCAGGTGTGCGAACGCTTCGCCGCCGACGGCTACGCCACCCTGCTCGACGATCCGCATCTCACCGAAGGCTATGTCCACGGATTGGGACACGGCGTCGGCCACGCGCTGCACGAGCTGCCGAGCTTCCGCGAGACCGCCTCCGACGACGACGGTCGACTCGACGTCGACGACGTCATCACCCTCGAGCCCGGTTTGTACGCGCCATCGGCCGGCTACGGCGTCCGCATCGAGGATCTCTACGTGATGCGCGACGACGGCCCGGCCAACCTCACCCCTCTGCCCCGCGATCTCGACCCGCGACGCTGGATCGAATCACCCTAGCCTTTTTCGATCAGGCATTTTTTCCCGCCTTGGCGTCCCGGCGCGTCCGCTGTTCTGCGCGCGCCTACGGCTGCCTGCGCGCGAAACCCCTTGAAACCCGCGACCTTCCGACGCCCACCGGTGCCGCGGGCGATATGGCACTGTCTTTGCTTCTCCTGAAAGCAATCAACTGAACCTACTCCGTCCCGGAATGCCACCTACGGCACGCCCTGGACGCGCTGCGCCTGGCCAACGCGCCATGCGCCAGAAATTTTGAGATTTTTCGCATTCTAAGGAGACAGAACCATGGGATTCCGCATTTCTTGGGGCGACCAGAGCCGCACCATTGAGCATACCGACAACAACAACCGCAACGACCGCGCGGGTCGCGGCCGCGATCGCGGCGCAGCGCGCCGCGCCGATCGCTTCGAGAACGCCGACGCGAGCCTCTTCCGCCGCCATCATCAGGGCGGTCCGGTCATCCGCACCGGCTCGGGCGACGACACGGTGCGCATCGGCGACGACTTCAACCGCGGCGGCCTCTACACGGGCCGCGGCGACGACAGCGTGCGCGTCGGCGACGACATGAACGGCGGCGTGATCGGCACCGGCCGCGGCGACGACCGCGTCAACATCGTCGACGACATGAACGGCGGTGTGATCCACACCGGCCGCGGCGACGACGACGTGCTGATCGACGACAACCTGAATGGCGGTCGCATCTACACCGGCTCCGGTGACGACTGGGTCGACGTCGACGCCGCCGTTGGTGTCGCCGTC
>JBCCOR010000857.1:0-1773 GCA_039025295.1 Acidobacteriota bacterium | reverse complement strand
GCCACGCTGCGCGAGGTCGTCGCGCTGCATCCGTCGTGGAAGCATCTCTGGCTGCTCGCGCGCACCGCGCACGAGGCGGGGGAGACCGACGCGGCGCGCGCGGCCCTCGATCGACTGCTCGCGCGCCGCGCCGACAGCCGCGACGCGCGCTCGCTGCGCGCCCAGATCGAGCTCACCCAGGGCGACGTCGAGCGCGCGATCGACGACTACGAGTCGCTGACGCGCGACGATCCGAGCCCAGTTCAGCTCGGCAATCTGGCGGTGGCCTATCTGCTGGCGACGCGCTACGACGACGCGGTCGCGACCGCCGAGCGCATCCGCGTGCTCGTGCCCGACAACGCCTTCGTGCTGCTCAATCTCGCCGATGCCTACGATCTCGCCGGCCGACGCGCCGATGCGGCGCGCACCTATCGCGACGTAATCGCGCGGCTCGAGGGCGCCGAAAGCGTCCAGGCGCTGACCGTGCGCGCCCAGGCCTGGGCGCATCTCGGCGACGCACAGCCGGCGGTTGCGGCGGTGCAGCAGGCGCTGCAGCGCGCGCCGACGAGCGCCCAGGTCGCCTACGAGGCGGCGCTGGTCTATACCCTGGTGGGCGATCTGACCTCGGCGAGCGTGCAGGCCGAGCGCGCCCTCGACGAGGGCTACGGCGCGCGCTGGTTCGATTTTCCGTGGTTTGCGCCGCTGCGCGCGGCGCATCCGTCACGCTTCTAATCGTCGGAGGGCGGCGGCTCGTTGAGCAGCGTCGGATCGGGCTGTGCGCTGCCGTGCACCGGATGGGTGATGTCGAGGCAGAACTCGAAGCTGCCGCTGGTGCCGGTGGCGATCGTGTCGTCGAAGGTGCAACGCGCGGCGTCGCTCGGGTCGACGCGCACGATCACCGGCGCGATCACCGCCGGCGCGATGTCGCTGTTGCACTGCGCGCCCCACTTGAGCGCCACGTTGTCGAACGTCCAATCGTCGCCGAGCACGAAGGTCATGTCGTAGACGATCGCCTCGGTCTTGCTGCCCGGACAGCGGATGGTCCTGGTGGCGTTGTCGACCGTCACCGGACTAACCGGCGGGCTGACGGTCATGCGGAAGTCGGTGCCGCCCGGGTTGAAGCGGTCGAAGGTCACGGTCGCACTGACGATACTGCTCGGGCTCGATGGGTCTTGGGACGGTTCCACGATGAGGCTCTCCCCGGGAGACGATGGATCGGACGATGACGACGGGGCGCGCGACGGCCCGGGCAGCGGCGGCACGTAGCTGCCGGTGGCGTGGGCGACGGGCTGTTCGTCGCCGTCGGAGTACAGCATGACCTCGCCGATCACCAGCCGCCGACCGCGGCGCAGCAGGCGGGCGTCTGCGATCAGGTCGCGCGCCGGCGGGCGGCGCAGGAAGCGGATGGCGAGATCGCTCGTCACCGCCTGCGGCGCGGCGCCGATCACCGACAGCGTCATGGCGTAGAGCGCGGTGTCGGCGAGGGTGAACATGGTCGGTCCCGAGATCGTGTTGCCCGGCCGCAGCTGGCGCGGATGGAACGTGAGCCGCTGCCGCACGCGACCTTCTTCCCACGATTCGACCGTGACGTGAAATTCTTCGGCGTCGGGCGCCAGAACCTCACGCATGAGGCGTTCGAAGCCGGCCGCCGTCAGGCGCGGCACGGCGGGCGTTTTACTGTTCGACATGAGCGCAAAACCTACCATGGACGCCGGAGCGGGTCGACGTCGATACCCCGGCGCGAACGCAGACCTGCGGCGCGCGACGCTGGTAGGATCGGCCGCGTCGTCCGCG
>JBCCOR010000856.1:0-1774 GCA_039025295.1 Acidobacteriota bacterium | reverse complement strand
GTCCGTGGCCGTGAAGATCGTCGGATGCATCCGCGGACCCGGCGGGCACGATGTCGGTCGACGCCGACGCGCGCCGCCGGTCGAGCCACGCGCCCAGATGGTTGCCGAGACGCGCCATGCCCGGCGTCGCCATCATCGACAGCACCGCCGCCGCGATGAAGGTCTGGCTGCCGATGTCGCCGCGTCCGGCGGGAAAGAGCGCCACCGCCTCGCCCGCCTTCGCCAGCACGAACGAGAACTCGCCGATCTGGCCGAGCGTGAACGCCGACGCGATCGCCGTCGGCCAGCCGTAGCCGAGCAGGCGCACGCTGAGGGCGGCGATCGCGATCTTGAGCACGGTCATGCCGAGCACCACCGCCATCACCAGCAGCAGATTGCGCGCCACGAAGCCGAGATCGAGCAGCATGCCGACCGAGATGAAGAAGGCCGCGCTGAACAGGATCTGCAGCGGCATGACCTCGGTCAGCGCGTGCAGGCTGAAGCGGCTCTCGCTCACCATCAGGCCGGCGAGAAATGCGCCGAGCGACAGGCTGACGCCGGCCAGGCTGGTGAGGTACGCCGTGCCGAAGCAGATCGCCACGATCGACATCAGGAAGAGCTCGGGCGAGCAGGTGCGCGCCACGCGCTCGAGCAGCGGCGGCAGCAGCCGGCGCGCCACCACCAGCACCGCGACGATCACCAGCACCGCGCGCAGGAGCGCCATCGCCACCGACGTCGTGTCGCCGGCGGCGCCGCCGAGCATCGGCACGAGCAGCACCATCAGGACGATCGCAAGGTCCTGGAAGATCAGGAGACCGAGCGCCACCCGGCTGGTTTCTTCGCTGCCCTCGTAGTTGTCGCCGAGCAGCTTGAGCACGATCGCGGTCGAGCTGAGCGCGACCAAGAAACCGGTGAAGACGCCGATCTGCCACGACACGCCGAGCGGCATCAGCAGCGCACACACGGCGACGGTGGTCAGGCCGACCTGCAGGCCGCCGCCGCCGAAGATCAGCGTTTTGATGCGGGCCAGGCGCTCGAGACTGAACTCGACGCCGATCGTGAACAGCACCAGGATGACGCCCAGCTCGGCGAGCGCATCGATCTGGGCGCGGTCATCGATCAGGCCGAGCACCGACGGGCCGATGACCACGCCGGCGAGCAGAAAGCCGACGATCGGCACCAGGCCCAGCCGGTGGCAAACGTAGGCGACGAGCGCACCGATCACCAGCAGCGCGACCAATTCGGCGAAGAACGCGGGCGCGGCCCCCGCCGCCAGGGCGGCCGAGGCCGCCGACATCGACATCATGGAATCCCCCTCATCGGCACAGCGCTTGCGCGCGCTCAGGTGCGGATGGACACGGTTGGGCCATCACCGGTCAGGCGACGCGCCTGCGGCAGCCAGGCCCGGATTTCGTATTCGCTCCAGCGGTTGATCGTCTGCGCCTCGTCCCAGGCGGCGCGCATGGCGTCGAGATGCCTCGCGCGCGCCTCGGCGTCGCCGGACGCCACCGTGGCGCGCAGCAGATGGCTCACGCCGCGGTAGGCGATCAGATGATGGCGCTCGCCGCCGCCCTCGAGGCCGGCGGCGATCTTGGCGTCGAGCCGCTCGATCCAGACGGTCGGATCACCGCCTTGGCCGATCACCCAGGTTGCCCGCCAGGCGAGATAGTTGACGCTCGGTTCGTAAGCGCGGGCGTCCTGCGGCAGCGGTGCGAGCGTGCCGTAGGCGTCGGCCGCGGCGGCGAACGCCTCGGACGGATCGCGCCCGCGCATCAGCAGCCAGGCGGCGATTTGG
>JBCCOR010000855.1:0-1781 GCA_039025295.1 Acidobacteriota bacterium | reverse complement strand
CCGCGCTGGCGCCACAGGGCGGGATCGAGCGGATCGAGCATCGCGCCGGTGTCGGCGTCGATCAGCGCGCCGTGGCGCGCGCGCGGCAGCAGCTGGTAGATCGACGGCAGCGTGCCGAGCAGGGCGGACCGGTAGCGCGGCAGCAGCGGTCCGAGATCGCGCCCGTCGACCAGCTGGCGCACGGCGTCGACCGCGCCGGCGTTGGGCGTGCCGATCAGGATCGCGCGCTCGATCAGCGGCGCGCCGGCCCAGGTCGGCGGCATGTCCGCGTCCGCGACGTCCGCGAGCGGCGCGTCGCCGTGGCGCAGCGCGTAGCGCAGCATCAGGCCGCCCATCGAGTGGGCGATGACGTCGAAGCGCACCGGCCCGTCGCCGGTCGGCCCGAAGCGGCGGATGCGCTCGGCGCGCACCTCGTCCTGCTTGATGCGCAGGAACGCGATCAGCCGCTGCGCGTTCTCGACGTTGTCGCGCCGCCAGTCGTAGGCGAATTGGAAGCAGGTGAAGTGATCGTCGCCGTAGTCGAGATCCGCGATCTCGGGATCCTGATAGCCGCCGATGCCGAGCGCGTGCAGGATGCCGAGGTAGGCGCGCAGCTGCAGCGGCAGGCCGGCGAGCCGCACCCGGACGCGATCGAGCACGCCGGTCGGCCGCACGCTGTCGCGCAGATCGGTGAGCGCCGCGCCGTCGTCGAACGGCACGCGGGCGTCCATCGGCAGGGCGAAACGGCGGGCGTTCTCGGGCCGCGCCGGGCTCGCCGAACGGCCGCCGAACGCGCCCCAGACGACGTGGCCGTCGGCGTCCTCGAGCCGGCTGCCGAGAATGCCCGGAATCACCACCACCGGATTGCGCGTCGGCCCGTGATCCTGGGCCGCGCGCTGGTAGAGCGTGCCGAGGTTGGGCAGGATCGGCGCCGATCGGCAGCCCGCGACCGCGAGCGGCGCCAGCAGCAGCATCAGCAGCGCGATCCGCCCCGCGCGCGTCATCCCGCGCTCAGGCCGCCGCGCCGCCGTAGAGGCGGGTCAGCTCGATGCGATGAGCGCGCACCACGACGCCCATGACGTGCGGCAGCAGCAGCAGGCTGTAGATCTCGAGCAGGCCGGCCATCGGCACGCCGAACCACGGCGTCAGCGGCGCGACCAGGGTGCGCATCAAAAGGATGATCAGGCCGAGCGCGAAGGCGATGTTGACCGCCATCGCCGCGTGCGGCGCGCCGACCCGGAGTGCGCGCACGTGCTTGGCCAGCCGCGGCACGCTGCCGGGGCCGAAGCCGGTCGCGGCGGTGCCGGCCATCATCGCACCCAGCGCGCCGAGCCAGAACAGCCCCGCCAGCGCGAACCAGCCACCCAGGCCGCCGTCGGCACCGAGCGCGCCGTGGGCACCGCGCAGCGCCATGAAAAAACCCGCCGGCACCAGGGCGCCGACGATCAGCAGCAGCGCCAGCAGCACGCTGCGCACCATCGCGTCGACGCCGCCGAGGCCGAGCAGGCGGTTCTTGCCGTCGAGCGTCGTCTGGGCGATGTGCAGGCCGAACGCGAGCGTCGCCACGGGCACCAGCGCGCGCACCCCGGCGACGGCGAGGCCGGCGCCGAAGAGCCCACCGAGGATGTCGATCGTGATCGCGGCGATGCCGAGCTGGCCGAACAGGCCCTTGGCGGCGCCGCGGAACGGATAGAGCAGCGTCTGATTCCACGAGTAGGCCGAGGTCAGGGTGCGCTGCCGGGCGAGCGCGCGCAGCTCCTCGCTGCGGCTGCTGCGCGCGGCGCGCGCGGCGGGCGCGGCGG
>JBCCOR010000854.1:0-1782 GCA_039025295.1 Acidobacteriota bacterium | reverse complement strand
TCGATCAGCCGTTCGAGCGGCTCGGCGTGCACTCGCTGCATCTGGTCGCGTTCGCCCGCCGGCTCGCCGACGACGATGCGCTCGGCGCGCATCCGCCCGGCCTGGTCGCGCTCCGGTCCGCCGGCACGCTGCGCGCGCTGGCGGATCAGCTGACGATGGCGTCGGCGGTCGACGAGATGGTGCCAAGCCCGACCCAGCCGAGCGCAATCCTGCGAGATGCGTCTCGGCCGAGCGCAATTCCGCCGAGCATGTCCCGGTCGGGCGCAATCCCGCGAAACGCGTCCCAGATGAGCGCAGACCGACCGATCGACGATGATCCCGACGCGGCGGCGCTCGACGCGCGCGCCATCGCGGTGATCGGCCTGGACTGCCGGGTGCCGGGTGCGTCCGACGCGGCGACGTTCTGGCGCCTGCTGTGCGCCGGCCGCGACGCGGTCGTGCGCTGGCCGGCGCCAGCGGGCTTCGTGCGCGCCCACGGTGCGCTGGCCGGCGTGGCGCGCTTCGACGCGGCGCGCTTCGGGCTGAGCCCGGCCGACGCGGCGGCGCTCGATCCGCAGCAGCGCCTGCTGCTGCTCAGCGCCTGGCGCGCGCTCGAGGATGCCGGTCTGGCCGTGCCGCGACGCGCCGCCGACGCCGGACCGCGCATCGGCGTCTTCGTCGCGGGCGGCCTGTCGCCCTACGGCCTGGCGCAGCTGCAGGCCCACGCCGACGATCCCGAGGCCGATCCGGTGCAGCTCGACGCGGTCGGCGCGCTGCCCGATCATCTGGCGCCGCGGCTGGCGCATCATCTCGGCCTGCGCGGTCCGGCGCTCGGCGTGCAGGCGACCTGCGCCGGCGGCCTGGCGGCGGTGCATCAGGCGGTGTGGGCGCTGCGTCACGGGCTGTGCGACGTTGCGCTGGCCGGCGGCGTGCGCGTCGCGACGCCGTTCGATCGGCCGCTGCGCTGGCGGGCCGGCGGGCCGCTGTCGCCGTCCGGACGCTGTCGACCGTTCGACGCCGAGGCCGAGGGCATCGTCGGCGGCAGCGGCGTCGGCGTGGTCGTGCTGCGTCCGCTCGATGCGGCGCAGGCCCACGGTGATCCGATCCGCGCCGTGATCCGCGGCATCGCCCTGACCCAGGACGGCGGCGTCGGCGCCGGCTATCGCGCACCGGCCGCCGACGGCCAGGTCGACGCCTACCGCGCAGCACTCGCCGACGCCGGGCTGGCGCCGTCGGCGATCGACGTGGTCGAGACCCACGGCGCGGGCACGCCGGTGGGTGACGCGGTCGAGCTGGCGGCGTTGGCGGCCGTGTACGGCAGGGATCCGTCGCGCCGCGCGGCGCCGCTCGTCCTCGGCGGCGTGAAGAGCAACCTCGGGCATCTCGACGCCGCGGCCGGCATCGTCGGCCTGATCAAGACCGCGCTGATGCTCGAGCGCGCACACGTGCCGCCGACCCTGCACCACGCCGCGCCGCGCGCCGAGCTCGCCGATCTGCCGTTCGCGGTGGGCGTCGCCGGACGCGACTGGCCGATGCGCGACGCGCACGCGTCATCGCCATCGCCGCGGCGCGCGGCCGTGACCGCCATCGGCCTCGGCGGCACCAACGTCCACGCCGTGCTGACGTCGCCGCCGCCGTCGCTTACGCATCCCGCGTCGGGCGCGCCGGCGCTCGTGCCGGTGAGCGCGATCTCGGAAGCGGCCTGCGCCGCGGCGGCGCGGCGCATCGGCGCGCATCTCGCGCGCCGGCCGGCCGCGCTCGATGCGATCGCGCAAACGCTGCAGGACGGCCGTCGACCGGCGC
>JBCCOR010000853.1:0-1783 GCA_039025295.1 Acidobacteriota bacterium | reverse complement strand
GCTTCGCCGAAGAGCGCATCCGCCCCGGCGTCGACGCGCGCGATCGCGAGCACGCCTTCCCCACCGACCTCGTCGCCGAGATGGGCGAGCTCGGCCTGCTCGGCATGCTGGTCGACGAGCGGTACGAAGGCGGCGGCTTCGATCCGCTGACCTACGCGATCGCGGTCGAAGCGCTGTCGCGCGTGTGCCCGGCCGTCGGCGTGACGATGTCGGTGACCAACTCGGTCTGCTGCTGGCCGATCGACCGCTTTGGCAGCGACGCGCTCAAAGCGCAGGTGCTGCCGCCCCTGGCGCGCGGCGAGGCGATCGGCGGCTTCGGCCTGACCGAGCCCGGCGCCGGCTCCGATCCGTCGGCGATGCGCACGACCGCCGTGCGCGACGGCGATCACTGGGTGCTCGACGGCGAGAAGGCGTGGATCACCAACGCCGCCCACGGCCGGTATTTCGTCGTCCTGGCGCGCACTGACCTGGCCGCCGGCAAGCGCGGCATCTCGGCCTTCGTCGTGCCGTCCGACGCCCCCGGCTTCCGGGTCGGCGCGGCCGAGGAAAAGATCGGCCTGCGCGCCTCGAACACCGCCACGCTCTACTTCGACGCCTGCCGCATTCCGGCCGATCATCTGCTCGCCGGCGAAGGCGACGGCCTCAAGATCGCGCTCGCAACCCTCGACCACTCGCGCGTCGGCATCGGCGCGCAGGCGGTCGGCATCCATCAGCGCGCGCTCGAGCTGGCGGTCAGCTACGCCCAGGAGCGCGAGCAGTTCGGCGTGCCGATCGCGCGCCATCAGGCGATCCAATTCAAGATCGCGACGATGGCCACCGAGCTCGAGGCCGCGCGCATGCTGACCTGGGCCGCGGCGACCGTCGAAGAGGGCACGCCCACCGCCGGACGCCTGGCGTCGCAGGCCAAGCTCTACGCCAGCGAAGCCGCCAACCGCGCCGTGTGGGAATCGCTGCAGATCCACGGCGGCAACGGCTACTGCGAGGACTACGAGATCGCGCGCCTCTACCGCGACGTGCGCGTGACGACCATCTACGAAGGCACGAGCGAGATGCAGCGCATGGTGATCGCGCGGCACGTGCTGCGCGGCCACTGAGACGCGCGAAGGTTCTTTTTCACTGCCTGCAGCTGCGGCCGCGCGTCGAGCGACGCACAGCCGCGAGGAGGACGCCATGGCCGTCGAGGCCCCTGAGCTGAACACCGCGGCAGCCGACGCCGCGATGCCGACCGACGCGCCGATCCCCGCGGCCGCCGAGAGTCCGTACCGTCCGCGCCACGCCGTGCGCATCGTCACCGCCACCAGCCTGTTCGACGGCCACGACGCGACGATCAACATCATGCGTCGCCTGCTGCAGGACACCGGCGTCGAGGTCGTCCATCTCGGCCACAACCGCAGCGTCGAGGCGATCGTCGACGCCGCCGTCCAAGAAGACGCCCAGGGCGTGGCGGTGACCAGCTATCAGGGCGGTCATCTCGAATTCTTCCCGTATCTGCGCCAGCGCCTCGACGCGCGCGGTGCGCCCCACGTGCGCATCTACGGCGGCGGCGGCGGCACGATCGTGCCGTCGGAGATCGAGCAGCTGCACACCCAGGGCGTGTCGCGCATCTTCTCGCCCGAGGACGGCCGCGAGCTCGGCCTGCAGGGCATGATCGACATGGTCGTTTCCGGCTGCGACTTCGACGTCCGCGCCCAGGACGCGCCACCGGCCGATGCGCGCGACGCCGTCCTGGCGCGCCGCCTAAGCGCGATCGAACTCGATCCGGCGGGCGCGGCGGCGCTGGCGG
>JBCCOR010000852.1:0-1792 GCA_039025295.1 Acidobacteriota bacterium | reverse complement strand
GCATCGCCCGGTGCTCGGCCTCTTCTACGCCCTGCCCGTGGCGCTCGCGCCGGCCGTCCTCGTGCTCGCCTATCCGCAGTTCCTGCCCTTCTGGCTGCTCGCCTTCTGGTGGCTGCGCGACGTGATGGGCACGCGCGCCGACGAGCGGGCCAAATTCCTCGCCTCCGGCCATGTCTGACGCCTCCGGCCTGTCCCCGACCGCGGACGGCGACACGCCCACCGCCCGCCTGCTGGTCCAAGGCGCCACCAAGCGCTACGGCGATCAGACCGTGCTCGACGCGGTCGATCTGCGCATCGCGCCCGGCGCCGTCTTCGGCCTGCTCGGCGCCAACGGCGCGGGCAAATCGACCCTCTTCCGCGCCATCCTCCATCTGCTGCCGCTCGACGCGGGCACGATCGCGGTCGACGGCGCGCGCGTCGATCAGGATCCGCGCGCGGCGCGCAGCCGCATCGGCTATCTCGCCGAAGAGCCCGATCTCGATCCGTGGCTGACCGGCTGGGAGCTGCTGACCCTGGTCGCGCGCATCAAGCAGCTCGACAACGCCGACGAGCGCGCCGCGCTGCTCGATCGCTTCGGGCTCGACGACGCCCGCCATCGTCCGATCGGCGACTACTCGCTCGGCATGCGCAAGAAGATCGCCCTGATCGCCGCGCTTCAGGGCGCGCCGCCGCTGCTGCTGCTCGACGAGCCGCTCAACGGGCTCGACGCCGAAGCGATGCGCGATCTGCGCCGGCATCTGCGCCAGCGCGCCGACGCCGGCGCGACGATCGTCGTGTCGTCGCACGTGATGGCCTTCGTCGACCGCGTCTGCGATGCGATGGCCGTGCTGCGCGACGGCCGCGTGGTCGCCGCGGGCGACGGCGCGACGCTGCGCCGGATGTCGGGCTGCGCGCCCGACGCCGCGCTCGAGGACGCCTTCTTCACCCTCGCCGTCGATCCGCCGGCGGCTGCCGCGCCGCAGCGCGGCTGACGGTATCGCGCAGATCTGGTACCGTCACGCGGCCGGCCTGCTGCCGACGACCACGAGCCGACAACCATGCACACGCGCCTTTTCCCTTCGCTTCTCACCCGCGCCGCGGCCCATCCGACGCGCGCCGCGCTGTGTGGTGCGCTGCTGCTGGTCTTGCTCGCCGTCGCCGCGCCCGCGCCCGCCCAGGACCAGGCCGTCGACCGCCTGCTCGCCGAGGCCGCGCGCCTGCGCGACGCGGGCGACGTCGACGGCGCGGCGAGCGCCTACCGCACCGTTCTGACGCGCTTCGGCGATCATCCGCGCGCGCCCGAGGCGCTGCTCGGCACCGCCCGCCTGGCGCGCGACCGACGCGACGTGACCCAGCTGCGCGACGCCCCTCGAGCGCCTGCAGGCCGCCCACCCCGAGCGTCCCGAGGTCGCCGCCGCGACCGTGCTCTGGGGCGACGCGCTGCGCGAGGGCGCGCGCGGACGCGGCGCGCTCGACGACGCGCGCGAAGCCTACCGACGGGTGCTGCTGCTGCTCGGGCCGGGCCGCCATCACGGCGCGGCCGCGCGCATCGACGCCCATCTCGGCCTCGCGGCGACGGCGCTGCGCATCGGCGATCTCGACCGCGCCGCCGCCCACGCGTCCGGCGCGCTGTCCGAGGCGCCGTCGACCGGCCCGGCCGCCGCGCGCGCCGCACTCCTGCTCGGCGAAGCCCAGCTGCGCCGCGGCCGGTTCGGCGACGCGGGCGAGTCGTATCAGCAGGCGATCGACCGCAGTGGCGCAGCCGGCGCGAACCCCGGCGCCGACGACGCCGCGGTCGTCGACCGCGCGCGCG
>JBCCOR010000851.1:0-1804 GCA_039025295.1 Acidobacteriota bacterium | reverse complement strand
GCGCCGCTGGATCGACCGCTTCGACGCCGACGACCTCGATCTTTGCGCGCTCCTGCTCGCCCGTCCCGAAACCTGGCGCACGCGTCCGCTATCGCGCGCGGCCCTCCTCTCCGGCCACTGGCACGATCGCCTGGTGCGCGACGAGCTGCGCCGCTACGACTATCTCCACCACCGCCTCGAAGCCCTGCGCGCCCGCGGCTGGATCAGCGCGCGCCTGACCGATGCGTACATCCTGATCGAACGACCGAGGTAAACATGCAATCGAAAACACCCAGCGACCGCGATCCGTGGCTCACGCCATCCACCGACGATCGATGGCAGCAACAAACGCTGCTACTCGACGCGATCCGCGCGGGCTTGGCCGACGCCGAGGCCAATCGCCTGGTTGACGACAACGCGCTGACGAGCGCGCTGGATGAGGCATTCGGCTCCAAGACCTTTTCGACATCGCCCACGCCACCGTCTGGATGAACGCGGCTTCTCTCGTCAGGCTGAGACGGACGTCGGCGTCGCCGCGGCCGCGCGCGCCGCGGACGGCGGCGTCTGGAAGAGGCGCTTGTACTCGCGGCTGAACTGCGACGCGCTGCCGTAGCCGACCGCGTAGGCCGCCTGCGTCACCGAAGCGCCCGCGACCAGCAGGGCGCTCGCCCGATGCAGCCGCAGCTTCTTGACGAACTGCATCGGCGACTGCCCCGTCGTTTCCTTGAAGCGGGCGTGCAGCACCGACGCGCTCATGCCCGCGTGGCGCGCGATGGCGTCGACGCCGAGCGGCTGGTCGTAGTGGTCTTCGACGAAGCGGATGGCGCGCGCCACCTGCGCCATCTTGCCGTTGCGCTCGACCCGATCGCGCACGATGTGGCCGTTGGATCCAGCGAGCACGTGGTAGTGCAGCTCGCGCCGCAGGCCGTCGGCGAGCAGCTGCCAGGCGACGTCCGACTGCGCAACGCGCAGGAAGCGCAGCAGCGTGCGCGCGAACGACACGTCGATCGGGTTGATGCGCAGCGCCGACGGTGGACCCGCGTGCGGCAGCTCGGCGTCGCCCAGCTCGACCAGCAGACGCCCGAGGCAGGTGAAGTCGAGCTCGATCACCAAGCCCAGCAGCGGACGCGCCGCGCTCGCCGCAAGCACCTCGCTCTCCACCGGCAGCGTGATCGTCGACAGCAGATAGTGGCCGGGATCGTACACCTGGGGCGCGCCGTGCAAGTGCGCGCATTTCGCGCCCTGCAGCACGATGCAGAACGACGGATGGTAAATCGCCGGCAGCGCCGGGCGGACGTCGGTGAGGCGCCAGAACGCGAGGCCCGGACGCGGCGCGTGCGTGATCGCGTCGCGGTCGACCATCGCATCCTCCACCAGGGCGGCGGCTTCTTTGATTTCGGGCAGGCTCGTCGTCGACGCGGTCGGCATGGCTCTCGGTTCCTCGTGGTCGGATGGCGCGCGGGATGGACCATTCGAGACGCTAGCACGGCCGATGCAGCCGATCGGCCCATGCGCGGACGGATCCGGAGGATTGGGCATGCTTTCCGGCGTTTGCGGCATGCATCCGTGCGAACGGCCGCATAGATTGTCATGCGTCGCTGGCGCCCAAGCCGCCGCGATCGCGGGCCCGAAACCGCGACGGTGCGCCGGCGATCATCCCCAGCCATCCACGATCCATGCGCCGCAGCGCGCGATGCCCCCGAGGAGTCCACCCGTGACCATTTCTCTCGCCCACGCCGAAAACGCCCTCGACGCCGCCCAGATCAAAGCCGCCGAGCTCGGCGTCAAGATGAACATCGCCGTCGTCGACGCCGGCGGTCATCTC
>JBCCOR010000850.1:0-1807 GCA_039025295.1 Acidobacteriota bacterium | reverse complement strand
CCAGCCGCGGCCGCGGATCCAGGTGCCGGCCGGCACCTCGGCGGCGGCGGCGCGCACCCGCGCGACGATCGCGTCCCAGGTCGGCAGCACCTCGGCGCGCAGATCGAGGATCGCGCGCCGCTCGCCGAGGCCGAGGAAATGGCCGTGGCCCTCGATGAAGCCGGGCATCGCGACCCGGCCGTCGA
Organism: Acidobacteriota bacterium; assembly: GCA_039025295.1. Taxonomy (GTDB): domain Bacteria; phylum Acidobacteriota; class Thermoanaerobaculia; order Multivoradales; family J023; genus JBCCOR01. Next base: position 1,622 of record JBCCOR010000850.1, on the reverse strand, counting down.
GCTCGACGATCTCGGTCGACGGATCGATCAGCGCCGCGATCGCGTCGGCCGTGCCGCGCGCGACGATGCGGCCGTCGCGCACGGCCAGCGCCTCGACCTCGCTCCAGTCGTCGTCGACGGTGAGGATCGTGCCGCCGCGCACGACCAGATCGGCCGGGCCGTCGACCGCCGCGGCGATCGCGGCGCGATCATCGGGCGACGGGCCGGCGCAGCCGACGAGCAGCGCGAGCAGCGCGGCAGCAGCGAGCGGACGAACGAACGGACGGGCGGACAAGCGGGCGATCACGGATGCGAATCTCCGGGCAATGCGTAGGAACGGGCGAAGCGGGCAGGCTTCGAGCTTATGCCGTTCGGACGTCCGCGTCGACGCCGCCGCGCGCCCGCGACCAGCCGGCGACCGCGAAGAGCGTCAGGAGCGGCAGGACCGGTACCCGGAAGCGCGCGCCGCCCTCGGGCCCGGCGGCGAGCACCAGCAGCGCAAGGGCGCACGCGAGCACCAGGAGATGGCACACATCCGTCGGCGGACGCGGCGCGCGGATGCGGCGCAGCAGCCAGCGCGCAACGCCGAGGTAGACCGCGGCGAGGAGCGCGATCGTCCCGAGAAAGAGCCCGAACGCGACCGGTCGAGCGAGCAGCCAGACGCGCGCGTAGTCGGCCGGGGCGCGGCGGCGCAGATCGCCGAGCGGTCCGCGGCCGTCGTCGGGCACGAGCCCGAACAGCACCGCCAGATCGCCGTCGCCGGGGCTCAGCAGCACGCGCGCGAAGCCGATCGCGTGGACGCGCAGCGTCAGATCCGGATGCGCGAGGAGAATCGGAACGGCCTCGCGCCGCCAGCGCGCGCCGAGACCGGCGCCCGGCTGCTCCGCCGCGCGCATCCAGGGCGAGCCGTCGATCCCGAGACCGACGCGCGCGGTCTCGAGATCGACGCCGTCGCGCAGCGCCACCACCGCCGCCGCGCGGTAGCGCAGCAGGTTGATCTCGGCGATCGGACTCAGGCCGGGCGCGCCGGTGGTGCGCACCATGTGCAGCGTCCACGGACCGACCAGCAGCACGATCGGCAGCAGCGCGGCAACGCCGCGCGCGGCGCGCAGGCGCCACGGGCCCGCGCCGCCGACGAGCAGCGCCAGGAGCAGCAGCGGCACCAGGAATTGACCGATCGGCCGCGTCAGCACGGCCGCGGCCAGCAGCGCTCCGGCGAGCGCACTCGCCGTCCACTGCGCGCGCGATGACGCGTCGCGGTCGAGCGCGCGGACCGCGACCACGAGCGCCAGGACCAGCAGCGCGGCGAAGAGCGATTCGCTCAGCACCTGCCCGGCCATCGCCGTGCCCACCGGATCGAGCGCGGCGAGCACCGTCGCCCAGGCCGCCGCGATCGGCGACAGGCCGAGTCGGCGCGCGAGCAGCGCCAGTCCGGCGAGCATGAGCAGCCGCACGACGACCTGCGCCGCGACGGTCGCGCGCACCGGATCGACCCCGAGCGCGTCGGCCGCGCCGCGCGTCAGCGCGAGAAAAACCGGATAGCCCGGCGTGCGCACGGTCAGCGGCAGATCGGGGCGATCGGGGCTGTAGACGAAGCGCCCGTGGGCGCGCAGGCCGTCGGCGGCGCTTTGGTACATGCCGCT
>JBCCOR010000849.1:0-1809 GCA_039025295.1 Acidobacteriota bacterium | reverse complement strand
CGACCCCGGCCGCGCCGTCGGCCACAGCCTCGACCCGATGGCCCGCGCCGCGCAGCAGATCGACGACGCCTTCGCGCAGCGCGTCGTCGTCTTCCACCAGCAAGATGTCGAGTGCGTCATCCATGATCGTTCCTCAGTCGTCGGCCGCGGCCGATCGGTCGCCTCCATGCTACCAACCGTCGCCGCCCATTGACGCTACAATGACGCCGCGTCGCCGCATCCCCCCATCCATCCGACGTCCGCCTCCGGAGAACCGTCACGCCATGCGCTTTTGGATCGTCTATCCGCTGCTGCGCCTGCTGCGCGCTTTCGCACGCGTCTTCTACACCATCGACGTCAAGTGGGTGCGCGACGCGCCCGATCAGCGCTGGGTCGATTTTCATCTGGTCGCGATCCTCAACCACACCAGCCTCTTCGAATGCCTGCTGGCGGGCACGGTGACGCCGGAATTTCTCAGCCGCATGGCGCGCAGGGGCGTCGTGCCGATCGCGTCGAAAACCATTGAGCGTCCGCTGGTCGGCCGCTTTTGGAAGATGATCGCCGGCGAGGTGGTGTCGATCTCGCGCGAGCGCGACCACACCTGGGAAGCCGTGCTCGAGTCCGTCAAGGGCGACAAGCAGGTCATGCTGCTGCCCGAAGGCCACATGAAGCGGCGCAACGGCCTCGACTCGAAGGGGCGGCCGATGACCGTCCGCGGCGGCATCGCCGATCTGATGGTGGCGATCGGCGAAGGGCCGATGCTGCTCGCCTACAGCCACGGCCTGCATCATATCCAGGCGCCGGGCGAGGGCCTGCCGAAGCTGTTCAAGACCATCAGCCTGCGGCTCGAGCGCATTCAAATCGAGGACTACATCGTGTCGCTCGGGGTCGATCCGCAGGACGAGCGCGCGTTTCGTCGCGCGGTGGTCGCCGATCTGACCGCGCGCCGCGATCGCTACTGTCGTCCCGATTCCGACGACGGTTCGGAGAAGGTCGACGACGGCCGCTGGTCGGGTCCCGACTGAGCGTAGGCCTGCGCGGGCAGGCGATCGATCAGCGGCGCGACCGCGTCGATCACCGTCCGGCGTGCCGCGCGCAGCCGGGCGAGGCAGTCGCCGCGGCGCAGCTGCAGAAACGCCCGCGCCTCGCGCCCGAAATGCGCGCGCTGCTCGTGGAAGCGCAGCGCGACGTAGCCGGTCAGCGGGCCGAGCAGGGCGACGGCGAGCGCAACCGCGAGCGCGCGCGGCGTCGCAATGCCCGCGGTCCGGGTGAGCAGGAGCGCCGCCGCGGCCCAGAGCGTCCACAGCGCCGGGTAGAGCAGCAGCCCGCCGAAGAGCTTGTAGGTCGACACGACGTCGGGCGGCCGCGACGGATGCTGCGCCAGGCGGTCGACGGTGAACCAGGCGGGTGCGTTGAGCGCGGTGCCGACGAGCGCCAGCGGCAGGCGCAGGCCGAGCCGCAGCAGGCTGCGCGCGGTGAAGCGCGCGGCGACGCCCGGTGTGATCTGCGCCGCCGCCGCGACCTGATGATCGCCGACGCCGTTCTCGCGCAGCAGCTGGTCGTAGGCGTCGACCGCGTCGATGGCGCGCGTGATCTGCGCGCCCACGGTCGGATCGGGATGATCCTGGAGATCGCGCTGGCCGTCGATGAACGCCTGCTGCAGGGCGAAGCGCGCGCCCGGGGCGAGCGGGCCGTCGGCGCCCGCGGCGGCGGCCTCGGGACTGCCCGGCGGACGGGCGTGGATCTCGGCCGCGCGCGTCAGGCGGCGGGCGTCGTCCCAGCTGGTGTGGTTGAGCGTCACCGACGACAGCGCGTCGGCGATCGCGTCGG
>JBCCOR010000848.1:0-1812 GCA_039025295.1 Acidobacteriota bacterium | reverse complement strand
GGGCGCGCACGCGATCCTCGGCGACCGCGCCCGTCAGCGCCGTCTCGAAGCCGTCCGCGGCCTCGTCGAGGCGGCCCTCGGCCCACGCCGTCTCGGCCTGCTCGAGCTGCTCGCGCACGATCCGCTGCGGCGCCGTCGACGGCGTCTCGATCGACATCGGCGCGACCCGCGGCGCGGCCGTCTCGGCCGGTGCATCGACGGCGTCGCCGCCGTTACGGGTCGGCGTCGAGGCACAGCCAACGACGAGCGCGAGCGCGAGCAGCGCGCACGGAAGCGAAGCAAGACGATGCATGACGAAGGATTCTCCGTGCGCGCCGGCGCGTCGCGCCTATTGGTTCTGGGTCGCGGACCACACCGAGGTGTCGGCCGACTCGAAGCAGTCGTTGAAGAGATCGCCCGAGAGATGCGAGCAAATATTCGACGCGTTGAGCACCAGATCGTAGCGCTGCACGTTGTCGGCACTGCCGGTGACGCGCACGAAATAGGTGCCGGCTGAAGGCAGGACGACGCCGGTCAGCATCTCGCCGTCGCCAGCGCCGTTGGCGTCGATGCTGTCGAGTACGGTCGTGCCGTCGGTGTCGAGCACCTCGAGGGCCAGGTTCGACACCGTCAGCGCGTTGAAGGTCGTGCCGGCGCTGCATGCGCCGTTGCTGAGCTGCGGACCGTTGAGATAGCTCGAGCCGGTCGGCGTGAGCGTGACGTCGACGGTGCCGGCGACGGCCATGAAGCTGTAGACGTCGGCGTCGAGGTTGTCGTCGATGCTCGCCAGCGAGACCGACGCGCCGCGGGTGAGCATCTCGCCCGCGGCGAGCACCGGCGTGGCGGTGGCGGCGGTGTCGTTGGGCTCGTTCGGATCGCCGTAGAAGCGCTGACCGGCCAAGATGTCGTCTTCCTGCGGGCCATCGAAGGCCGTGGTGAGCTGCGGCTCCATCAGCTTGCTCGTGTTGCGCGGGCAGACGTGGTTGAAGCCGAGGCCGTGGCCGTGCTCGTGCGACAGCGTGTTGCGCAGGTTGAGGCTGTCGTTGCTGGTGTTGTTGAACAGCGTGTCGTCGCTGTCGAGCACCATGTCGCCGGTGTTGGGGAAGAAGTTGTAGCCGAGGACGTTGAACGGCCCGTCGATGCGGTGGGCACCGATGCGCAGATCGCCGCGCACGCCCAGCTGGCCCGAGGAATTGACGAAGGCTGCACCGTCGTCGTTGGGCTCGTAGACGTAGGTGTTGCCGGTCAGCTCGGCCCAGCGATCGAAGACCTCGACGAAGATCTGATGCCAAGTGTTGAAGTTGCCGTAGATGCCGGTCAGCCAGGCCTGCAGATCGCTCGGTCCCGGCGGCTCACCGATGAAGCCGCTGATGTTGGTGCCATCGGGAATGTAGCTCCAAGTCATCGTGGTCGGATCGCCCTGGGACAGACCGAAGCCGTCGGTGGCGGTCGTCGTCCAGCGGTTGCTGAGCTGGAAGCGGCCGGCGGGCGCGTCGTCGCGCATCTGCACCGACAGACGCTGGGTGATCTCGGCCGTGCGCGCCGCGACCTCGGCGATGTAGTCGGGGTCGGTGCCGGGCGCGAAGCACGCCACCGGCGCGCCCGGAACCTGCTGCTGGACGAGCGAATCGAGCAGTCGCTCCTTCAGCAGTCGCGCCTTCGCCGCCAGCTCCGGCGGCAGCGCCGACGCGGTGTGGTCATTGCCGGGCAGGCGCTGAAGACCGTAGTCGCGGCCGCGCTCGTCGGCGACGGCCGCCGGCACGATCAGGCAAGCGAGAAGGGACAGGGTTCCGAACACGGCGGACGTTCGGCGAATCGGGGATGCGTTCCAGC
>JBCCOR010000847.1:0-1815 GCA_039025295.1 Acidobacteriota bacterium | reverse complement strand
GTAGATCGCACCGCCCGCGCGGGCGTAGGCCGCGGCGGTCTGGGCGCTCACCGACGCCTGGCCCATCGGGCTGAGGAAGAATTCGAAGCGATGCGCGCTGTGGCGCTCGATCTCGGCGAGCTGGCCGATGTCGGTGTCCATCGCCTGCGGGATGCGCACCGTCCACAGATCCTCGACCGCGAAGCCGCGGCGATGCAGCAGATGGGTGAGGATCGCCCGCCCCGGGCGCCCGCCGAGGTTGAAGATCACCTCGCCGCCCGGGCGCAGCGACGCGATCGACTCCTCCACCGCCCGCGCGACCAGGCCGAGTCCGAACGGATCTTCGAGATAGCCCTGATGGCCGGCGTAGTTGCTCAGCGAGACCAGGAAATCGTCGCTGGCGCTGTCGGAGATCTGCAGGATCTCGTCGAGATCGGGATTGAGCACCTGCGGGATGCAGCCGATCACCTTGTCGAACATCTGCTGCGCGTCGCGCGCCCACTGCAGCAGATCGGAGGTGTGGAACGCCACCCGCTCGAGCAGCGAATCGCCGGCCGGGTCGATCGCGGGCTGGCCGTCGTCGTCGAGCGCGTTGAGATAGCGGTTGAGGCGCGCGCACAGCACGGCCTTGGGATTGATGTCGAGGCCGACGACCCGCGCCGGCGCCGGATGGCGCATGGCCAGCGCCAGCGCGATCCAGCCGTTGCCGCAGCCGAGCTCGACGATCGCGCGCCCGGCGAGCTCGCTCGTCGGAATCCGCGCCAGGCCCTCGAAGAAGGTCCGCGACCACGCCTCGGGCGCGAAGACGCTCTTGAAGTGCAGCAGCCGCAGCGCGTCGGCGCGCTCGTTCGGCGCGCCCAGCGGCAGCGGACGGATGTCGAACGGGCGGATGTCGAAGTGGTAGCGCTCGAGCGCGCCGTCGCCCAGCGCGTCGGCCACCGCGCCCAGGCAGCGGCGGGCGTCGCGCCGCGTCGCGGGATCGTCGAGACGGGCGAGCAGCATCTCGAACGCCGCATAGGCCCCTCCGCTCGACGTCCGGCAGCGGTCGAGGAACGCCGCCGCGTCGTCGCGCGGGTCGACGACCGCGGCGTCGTCCGGCGGCTCAGTCGCCATGCGCGCGCACCCAGTCGACGATGACGTCGACCGCGGCCAGCGGCGATGCGCCGACGATCGGCACCGCGTGCGCCGGCCCGGTGTCCGCCCACGCGTCGACCCGCGCCTGAAAGAACGGTCGCAGCTGCTCGATGCGCGTCAGCGGCTCCGGATTGAGCACGTGCCAGCCGGCATGGCGCGCCGGCGCGGCTTCTTCCGCCTCGCGCGCCTGCTTGATGCCGATCAGCCGCCAGTAGAAGTTGGCCAGATCGTGCTCCAGCACGATCAGGCGACCCGACGACGCCACCCGCTGTCGGCTGTCCGCTTCGAGCAGCGTGCCATCACCGAGGGTCAGAATGCCCGGTGGCGTGGCGACGAGATGGCGCGCGAGCAGCTCGCGCTCGAACGTGCGGTAGCGGTCGACGCCCTGCTCGGTGATCAGCCGCTCGACCGACGTGCCGGCGTGGTGCTCGATGCTGCGGTCGAGATCGGTGTACGGCAAGCCGAGGAGCGCCGCCACGCGATAGCCGACCATGCGGGTGTCGTCGGTGATCAATCCGGCCAGCACAATCGAACGCTCGAGCGAAACGAGCGGGCCGTAGTCGTAATACCCGTCCATGCAGACGATCATCGCACAGCCGGGCCGCGCGACGATCGGCATCCGCCGTCGACCGCGCGGTATCTCATTTCACGCAAAGGAATTCGCGTGACGACGGGCATAGGGTTGACAAGGGCGCATTAAGG
>JBCCOR010000846.1:0-1827 GCA_039025295.1 Acidobacteriota bacterium | reverse complement strand
GCCGCGCGCGATGCAGGCGCGCGCCAGATCGCAGCCGATGGCGAGGTCGAGCCGGGGCGCGTCGACGGCGCGGCCGCTGTAGCCGCGCGCGCGCTCGAGCCAGATCACCGCCTGGCGGGCGTGGCCGAGATGGTAGGCCGCGCGTCCGCGCAGCTGCAGCAGATAGGCGGCCAGCCCGAGATCGCACACGCCGTTGCGCGCCTCGACCGCGTCGGCGTCGAGATCGGTGCGGCTGACGCGCTGGTCGAAACGCCACGCGATCGCCAGCGGCCGCAGCGCGGGATCCCACACCGGATGCGGCGCCGACTGAGGCGGCAGCTCGAACGACGACGGGCGCCGCGGCGACGGCGGCGCGGCGACGGGCGGTGTTTCCAGCTGCAGGAAGGCGATGATCGGATCGAGCCGCTCGATCGCCGCGCGGTAGCGCTGCCGATCGAGCGCGAGCGCGGCGTGCACCGCCGCCTGCAGCAGCGGCGCCGCGCTGCGCTCGGCGTGCGCGAGGCCGTCGATCAGGCGATCGGCGACGGCGAGATGCAGCGCGGCGCGATCGTGGCCGCCCATGCTGCGGTGGGCGTGCGCCAGATGCAGATGGCCGCGGGCACAGGCCTCGATGCGCACGTCCCGCGGCAGCGTCGGCTGCAGCGCGCGGGTCGTGAGCAGCGCCAGGCGCGCGGTTTCGGCGGCATCGTCGAGATCGTGCCACGCGCGCCGCCAGCTCTGTCGCAGCAGACTGTCGACGAGGGCGGTGTTCTCGAGGCGCAGTCCCCGCGTCACCAGCCGACGGCGCGCGTCGTTGTCGAGCTGATGCAGCAGCGGCCAGGCGACCTTCGCCTGCTCGTCGGCCGTGCCGAGGCCGAGCGGCTCGTCGAGCTCGACGTCGCGCAGGGTGGGATAGAGCCGATGCAGGCGATCGATCAGCCGGCCCACGTCCTGCGCGTGCGCCTGCCCGGTGAGAATCCGGCGCCAGGTGCGCAGATCGAGCAGCAGATCGTCCTCGGGCGCCGAGAACACCATCTCGGGCAGCGCGCGCCGGCGGTGCGCTGAGGGCGTGCAGTCGTGCGCCTGGCGGAACGCCTGCGAAAACGCCCGGCGGCTCGAATAGCCCACGAGGACGGCGATCTGGTCGAGTGGCAGGCTGCTGGTGTACATCAGCCGAAGCGCGATCGCCAGGCGCTGCTCGCGCAGGTAGATCGCGATCGGCACGCCGAGCTGGGCGCGGAACTGCATCTCGACGGCGGGCAGCACGCTGCCGTCGGGCTCGGTGCGGCGCGCGTCGGCGGCATCGAAATCGGCGCGGAAGAGATGGCGATGGATGCGCTTGAGCACCCGCGTCACCGGCTCAGGCACGCGCGCGATGTCGCGGCGGATGTTGCGCAGGGTGTCGGCGGCGGCGCGGTCGAGCAGCGCATATGGACGATCGGCGTCGTGCTCGTGGATCACGGCGGATCCTCCTGGCGCGACGACGCGGCCGCGCGCGGATGCAGGCGCACGACCGCGGTCTGCGCGCGCGCGTCGACCGCGGCGGTGACCGTCGCCATGCGCGCCGCGAGCGGCGCGACGACGTCGCGCAGGGCGGCCCAGCGCGCGGCCTCGTCGACCGGCGTGAAGGGCGTCGCTTCGAGCATCGACGCGATGCGTGCGATCTCGTCGCGGGCGGCGTCGAGATCGATCCGCAGCTGCGCGCCGCGCGGCGGATCGCCGGCGTCGGCGATCGCGTCCGCGGCCAGGCGCGGCGCCAGCGCGAGCGCGCGATCGCGCAGCGCCGGGCCGAAGGCGCGCGCCGTCCAGCCGTGCTGCGCGCCCTCGGCGAGCGCGCGGCCGCAGCTG
>JBCCOR010000845.1:0-1828 GCA_039025295.1 Acidobacteriota bacterium | reverse complement strand
GGCGGGGATCCCATCGGCGGCATCCGGCGCGTCCACGTCGAGACGATCGTCGACCGTGCGCATGCCGCGCACGTCGCGCACCGCCGCGACCACCGCATCGCGCGTCGCGGCGTCGACCACGCGCCCCTGCAGCGTCGCATCGCGCCCGTCGACGGTCAGCGTGATCGGGTCGACGCCCGCGGCGGCGGCGGCAACGATCTGGGCCGGGCTGACCGCGAGCACGTCGGCGGCGGCGATCTCGGCACGCGCGCGCAGATCCGACTCGATGCGCGGACCGTCGATCACGAACGCGCACAGCACGGCGAGCAGAATCAGTGCGAGCACGGCCAGAATCAAGAGCCACTGTCGGGACACGCTGTTTCTCCTCGTACGCGGTCGGCGCAGATCAGAGGTTGTGTGAAGGTGCGGCTCCGATCATACGACCCGCATAGCGTCTTGCCAACGCGCGCCGCCGACCGTCCGCGGTCGGGGCACCGTGCGGGCTTGATAGGCTGCCGCCCATGAGCACGCCCGCATCCGCATCGTCGACCGAAAAAGCGCCGATGGCGCTCCATAACAAGATCCTGATCGGCATGCTGATCGGCGTCGTACTCGGCCTGCTGGTCGGCCCGAACGCGGCGCTGCTGCCGCAGACCGGCGTCGAGCTGCGCGGCGCGGTGCTGCGCAGCGCGCCCGACGCGGACGCCATCCCGATCGCCCTCGGCCAGTCCGCACGGCGCGCGCGCGTGCTCGAGACCAGCGCATCGACCGACGCCGACGCGCCCGAATGGCTGCGCGTGCGCTGGACGGTCAGCGCCCAAGATCTGCTGCGCCTGCGCAACGCGGGCGTCGAGGAAGCCGCGCGCGCCAAGCCCGGCACGGCGCTCGAGGGCTGGGTGCTCGAAGAGCCCGCCAAGGTGACGCGCTACGCGCCGATCGGCCAGACGCTGGTCGACGCCACCGAGTGGATCGGCCGCCTCTTCATCGCGCTGATCAAGATGGTGGTGGTGCCGCTGATCTTCTTCTCGCTGGTGGTGGGCGTTGCCTCGCTGGGCGATTTCCGCAAGCTCGGCCGCATCGGCGGCCGCACGGTGCTCTTCTTCACCGGCACGACCATGGTCGCCCTGGTGATCGGCGTCGGCCTGACCAACCTGGTGCGACCGGGCAATCTGGTCGCGCCCGACGACCGCGCGATGATGCTCGCCGCCTACGAGGACTCGGCCGGCGGCAAGGTCGCCTCGGCCGCCGAGGCCCCCGGGCTGGTCGATCAGCTGATCGGCATGGTGCCGTCGAATCCCTTCGCCGCGCTGGCGCAGGGCGAGATGCTGCAGGTCATCACCTTCGCGCTGCTGCTCGGCATCGCGCTGACGCTGATCGAAACCGCCCGCGCGCAGATGGTGGTCGATCTCTTCGATCGGCTCAACGACGCGATGGTGATGCTCGTGCACATCGCGATGGCGCTGGCGCCCTACGGCGTCGCGGCCCTGCTCTTCAAAGTGGTCGGCACCACCGGCCTGTCGGTGCTGGTGGCGCTCTCGGCCTACGGCCTGGTCGTGGTCGTCGGCCTGCTGCTGCATCTCTTCATCACCTACGGCAGCGTGATCCGCTTCGGCATTCGGCTGCCCTTCACCGCCTTTCTCGACGCCCTGAAGGAAGCGCTGCTGGTCGCGTTCTCGACCTCGAGCTCGTCGGCGACGCTGCCGATCACGAAGTCGTGCTGTGAGGAAAACCTCAACGTCAGCCCGCAGACGACGAGCTTCGTGCTGCCGATCGGCGCGACCGTCAACATGGACGGGACGGCGCTCTACCAGGGCGTCGCGGCGATCTTCATCGCCCAGATCTACGGCCT
>JBCCOR010000844.1:0-1832 GCA_039025295.1 Acidobacteriota bacterium | reverse complement strand
CCGGACGGCGGCGCGGTGGTGCTCGCCCTGGCCGTGCCCGACGCGCGCTACCGCGATCTCGTCGTGCGCTGCGCGGCACTCGTCGTCGAACACGACGATCCGCTCAGCCCGACCGTGCTGCACGCGCGCCTGCACGGCGTGCCGACCGTGGTGGGCGTGGCCGGCGCGCTGTGGGCCGCGGCCGACCGGCCGCACGTGCGCGTCGACGCCGGCCGCGGACGCGTCATGCGCCTCGCGGCCGAGGCGCCGATCCCGGCGTGGGACTCGGAGTCGGGGGAAGGGCCTGGTAAGCTTATGTCTCCAACGCGATGAACACTTTTTTGGCCGACCCGACGTATCGCCTTCGCCGCGCCGGTGGAGACATTCCGTGAGCGCCCACGCCCCGGCGGTCGCCGCGAGGACCGCAGCGGCGAACGACGCTGCCGCCGCGCACGCGGCACGCGGCTGGCGGCCGTATCGCGCCGTCGTGCCGCCGCCCCCGGACGCACCGCACGAGCCGGCGCCGGATCGACCCCACTGGCTGCCCGCGGGCCGTCTGCTCGCGCTGCCCGAGGCAGACGCGCCGGTGCACGAAGGCCGGCGCCGACCGCTCGGCGTCTGGCTGCCGCCGTCGTACGACGCGAACACCGCGCGGCGCTATCCCGTGCTCTACGCGCTCGACGGACAGAACAGCTTCGACGATGCGACCAGCTTCGCTGGCAGCTGGCGCCTGGGTGCGACCATGGCCCGGCTGGCCGAGTCCGGGCGCGAGGCGATCGTCGTTCTCGTGCCCAACGCCGGCGAACATCGCATGCACGAATACAGCCCGTTCCCGCATGCGCCGCACGGCGGCGGCGGGGCGGCTGCGTATCTCGATCACCTGGTCGACGCGGTGCGCCCGGAGATCGACAGCGCCTTTCGCACGCGCGTCGAGCCGTCGGCGACCGGCCTGTTCGGCTCGTCGCTCGGCGGTTTGTTCGCGCTCTACGCCTTCATGCGTCGTCCCGACGTCTTCGGCCTGTGCGGTGCCTTTAGCCCGTCGCTGTGGTTCGGCAGGCGCCGCGTCTTCCGCATGCTGCGCCGCGACCTGCGCGCGCGGCGACGGGCAGCCGGACGCGGGCGGATCTATCTCGACGTCGGCACGCGCGAGCGGCCCGACTGGTGGGGCTCACAGCGCTACAGCCTGCTCGTGCGCCGGCTGGCGCTGATGCTGCGCCTGCGCGGCTACCGGCGCGCGCGCGGGCAGCGCGGGGGGGTGGCGCGCGGTGACGGCCACAGCGAGGCGGTCTGGGCGGCGCGCGCGCCGGCCGCGCTCGCGTTTTTACTCGCGACCGAGGAGAGCGGCAGCGCGGCCTGAGCGCCGGCTGTCGACGCATCATGGCCGCTGCGCCCAAACCCGCATCCGCCTCGGGCGACGAGCTGCCGACCAACATCCACCGCTACCGGATCCTGGGCGAGCTCGGCCGCGGTTCGATGGGGCGGGTCTACCGCGCGCAAGATCCCAACGTCGGGCGCGAAATCGCGCTCAAAGTCGTCATCCCGGGCTCGTTCGGCGAGACCGCCGAGGAGGCCGAGCAGGTGCGCGCGCGCTTCCAGATGGAGGCGCAGGCCGCCGGACGGCTCGAGCATCCCGGCATCGCGCGCATCTACGACGCCGACACCGATCCGGCCACCGGCTGGGCCTATCTGGCGATGGAGCTGGTGCGCGGGCCGTCGCTCAAGCAGCTGCTCAAGCGTCAGGGCCAGCTCGACATTCCGCCCCTGGTCGACGTGCTCGCCCAGGTCGCCGAGGCGCTCGACTACGCCCATCAGCACCGCGTGATCCACCGCGACGTCAAGCCGGCCAACATCCT
>JBCCOR010000843.1:0-1833 GCA_039025295.1 Acidobacteriota bacterium | reverse complement strand
TGGCGCCTCGGCGCCGCGCGCGGTGATGCGCTGTCGGCCCCGCACCGGCGCGAGACCTTCGTGCTCGGCGACGCCGAGAGCGCCGCGCTGCGCGCCGCGGCGGCGCGCGCCGGGGTCAGCCTCAACCATCTCGGCCTTGCCGCCTGGGGTTTGCTGCTCGCGCGCACCCAGACGCCGTCCGCCGCCGCGGATCAGCACGCCGACGTCGCGTTTGGCACGGTCGTCGCCGGCCGGCCGGTCGAGATCCCCGGCATCGACGAGATGGTCGGCCTGTGCGCCAACACGGTGGTGCTGCGCCTGCGCGCGCCCTGGACGACGTCGCTCGAGGCGTGGATGCGCCACGCCCGCGACCGCGCCCTGGCCGCGCAGGCCCACGGCCACAGTCCGCTTGCCGAGGTGCAGGCGATGACCGCGGCGCGCGGTGCGCTGGTCAACCACGTCTATCTCTTCGAGTCGTTCCCGGCCCACTTCACCCCCGACGCCGACGGCGCGGTCGAGGTCGCGCCCGGCCTGCGCGCCGACCGCATCGAGGCCGACACCGCCAGCCACTACGATTTCCAGATCGCCGTGTTCCCCGAGGCGCGCATCCGTTTCGTGCTCACGCATCGCCCCGACGCCTTTCCCGCGGGCCAGGCGCAGGCGACGGCGCGGGCGCTGCGCGCGGTGCTGCGCGCCCTGGTCGAGACGCCGACGTCGGCGATCGGCGACGCGCCGCTGCTCGACGACGTCGCCCGGCAAACGCATCGGATGCCGCCCGCCGCCGTCGTGCCGTCGATCGCGCCGGCGCAGCGCCTGGCGCATCTCTTCGCCGATCCCGTCCAGCGTATGCGTCCCGCGCTCTCGGCCGATGGCGTCACGCTCGGCTGGGGCGCACTGGCCGACCGCGCCGAAGCGCTCGCGGCGCAGCTGATGACGCGCGGTGTCGCGTCGGGCGATCGCGTGGCGCTCTGCCTGCCGGCGGATGCATCGTTCGCGATCGGGATCGCCGCCGCGCTGCGCCTCGGCGCGGCGTTCGTGCCGATCGATCCGGCGCAGCCCGCTGCGCGCATCGGCCGCATCCTCGACGACGCGCGCCCGAAGGCGATGCTGATGTCGGCCGGCGACGACGCATCGCACGCGGCCGTCGACGTCGCGCACGATGCGGCTGTCGTCCGGCTCGACGCCCGCGGCGTCGCCGACGACGCGCGACCCGCTGCCGCGTCGCTGCCCGATCCGGCGTCGCTCGACGCCGACCTTGCGGCCTACGTGCTCTACACCTCGGGCACCACCGGCACGCCCAAGGGCGTCGAGGTGCGCGCGTCGTCGCTGGCGAACTACGTCGACTGGCTGCGCGACGCGTTCGCCATCGGGCCGGACGACCGCGCCGTGCTGGCGTCGTCGCACGTCTTCGATCTCGGCTACACGGCGCTCTTCGGCTGCCTGCTCACCGGCGGCTGCATCGATCTCTTCGACGACGACGCGCGCCGCGATCCCGAGCGGCTGATCGCGCACATCGCCCGGCGCGGCGTCAGTTTCCTCAAGCTCACGCCGTCGCTGCTGCGCACGCTGGTGCACGCGCAGGGTGCCGCTGCGCTGGCCGCGGCGACGCGGCTGCGGCTGGTGCTGCTCGGCGGCGAGCGCTTCGCACCGGACGATCTGCGCGCGTTCCGCGACCTGTGCCCGCAGGCGGCGCTGCACAACCACTACGGCCCGACCGAGGCGACGATCGGCTGCCTGAGCGGTCCGCTCGATCTGGACGATCCGGCCATTGCCGCCGGCCAGCTGGTGCTCGGGCGCCCGGTGCGGGGCGCGGCGGTCTACGTGCTCGTCGCGCGCGGCGAGCCGGCGATCGAC
>JBCCOR010000842.1:0-1837 GCA_039025295.1 Acidobacteriota bacterium | reverse complement strand
GCGACGGCCCGGCGCTCGACGACGGCTGGCTGCAGCCGCTCGACAACGCGCTCTACCCGCCGCCCGAGCGCGCGCGCGACGCGCATCCGGCACCCGGCTGCCCATCGTTTCGCGGCACGGCGAGCGTCCTGCAGCGTCCGATGCGCTTCGACGGCCGCGACGAAACCTCGGTGCGCCCCGGCCTGCATCGTCCGCAGACGGGCGCCGTGCCGGTGGCGTGGTGGGATCCGTCGCTGCTGGTCGCGCAGGGCGACGAGAGTGACGGCCAGCGCGCGGCGCGCCAGGCGCGCGATCCGCAGCGCGAGCGCCTGCTGGTGCCCGACGGCGACGACGGCCGCGACGGTCCGGTGGCGCAGGCGACGGCCGACGCGCACGCGGCCTGGCAGTCCGCGGAGGCGCGCGCGCGCCGCATGGGCGCGCAGCCGTCGCAGCGCGTCGCAACGGTCACCGAGCGCGCCCGCGCGCTGCGCCCGCCGGGTGCCGACGACGACGCGGCCTGGGTCGAGGAAACGCTGGTGCCGCGGATCGAGATCGACGTGCCGCCGCGCGCGGACGAGCGTCCGTCGGGCGTGCGCTTCGGCACGCTGGTGCACACGGTGCTGCGCGACGTGCCGCTCGCGGGCGACGGCGATGCGGACGAGGATGACGGCGACCCTGGAACGATCGCCGCGCTGGCGTCGCTCCACGGTCGCCTGCTGGCGTGTCCGGCGGCCGAGATCGACGCGGCGGCCACCGCGGTCCGCGCGGCCCTGGCGCATCCCCTGCTCCAGCGCGCGCGGCGCGCGGCGATCTGCCATCGCGAGCTGCCGGTCCTCGTGCGCGACGCCGACGGCGCCCAGATCGAGGGCACGATCGACCTCGCCTTCCGCGACGCGGTCGACGGCCCGTGGACGGTCGTCGACTTCAAGACGGACCGCGCGCTCGACGCGGAGACGGCGGCGGCGTATCGCCTGCAGGTCGCGTGGTACCTCGTCGCGCTGCGGCGGGTCGACGACGAGACGGGGCGTCCGGGGGAGGAGGATCGCGGGGTGCTGCTCGGGGTGTGAAGAGCTGGCGAACCCCGTCACCGAACAGCGACAAATCGCCGTCAGTCAGCGTCCGAACGGGTCAGATCGGTGAGCTCGGGCATCTCGTTCGCGGCCACTTCGATCCACTGCCAGGTGTCGACAATCAAAAAATGTCGAGCACGTTCGATGGAGATCGTCTGATCGTGACCGGCGAGATCTTGAATCCATTTCGAGCACTTCCACTCATAAAAAGGCCACTTTGGGCTCAGAACCTCGCCCATCAGCGAAGCCTTGCCTAGGCCACTCGAAACGCGACGATACGAAATACACCCCGGGACCATCAGGCGATAAACGGGATGTGGATGCCGGAGATCACTGAAGACAAGGCGCACGCCTTCGTGGTCATCGTGAAAACCTTCGATCCGAATGGTAGCGGGCACGTCGTGCTCTTTCATCCACGGTACGCAGCGCTCAAGATCCACTTTCTTCTCCCTCAGCCTCGAGATTCTCGCACACGATCCCCACAGCCCCATCAGCGCTGTTACGACTCAGTCGGCTCAGTACCGGTTCATCTACCGTAAGCACCTCGATCCAAAATTCAGCAGTCAGAACCAAGTAGTGCTTGCACAGATCAGAAGGAAAGAAATCACAACTATCCTTCGACAACTGCGCAATCCAACTGGAATTCTCGACGATATAGAGAGGCCAGGATCTTTCCCCCTGACTGGGCTCTGGCCACTTGTACGCCCATCTCCAACTCTCATTGGCTTTCCGATACGTTTCCGCATGACCGAAGTGAAGTCGATAGATGTCACTTTCTGCACGAGGTC
>JBCCOR010000841.1:0-1842 GCA_039025295.1 Acidobacteriota bacterium | reverse complement strand
TCGCCGGTGCGGTAGAGCCGCGCGCCGGCGATCTCGGTCGCTTCGCGCCGGACGGCAGCGTGCGCTTCGCCGGGCGGCGCGACTTCCAGGTGCAGATCCGCGGTTTTCGGATCGAGCTGGGCGAGGTACGGGCGGCGATGCGGCGCCATCCGGCGGTGGGCGACGCCGCGGTCGTCGCGCGCGACGGCGCCGCGCTCGGCCTGCCGGCCGACGCGGGGCCGGCGCTGATCGCCTACGTCGAGTCCCGCGCAGACGCCGCGTCGGCGCCGCAGGCCGACGATCTGCGCCGATTCGCCGAAGCGCAGCTGCCGCGCTACGCCGTGCCGAGCGCGTTCGTCGTGCTCGACGCGCTGCCGCGCACCGCCACCCGCAAGATCGACCGCGCGCGGCTGCCGCAGCCGGTGCGCGCGGCCGGCGTCGCGCCCGCGTCGGGTTCGCAGCTGCCGCGCACGGTCGACGAGCGCGAGATCGCGGCCGTCTGGGGCGATCTGCTGGGGCAGAAGACGGTCGACGTCGAGGCGGATTTCTTCGCGCTCGGCGGCCACTCGCTGCTCGCCACGCGCCTGCTCGTCGCGCTGCACGAGCGGCTCGGAACCGCGGTGCCGCTGCGCGCGTTCTTCGACGACCCGACCGTCGCCGGGCTGGCGCGCGCGGTCGCGCAGGCGCGTCGCGGCGCGGCGCTGCCGATGCCCGTGCGCCAGCCGGGCGACGGCCCGTTTGCGCTCTCGCCGGCGCAGGCGCGGCTGTGGTTCCTGCAGCAGCTCGATCCGGGGAGCGTGGCCTACAGCATGCCGCTCGCGCTGCGGGTCGCGGGCGCGCTCGATCCGGTGCGCCTGGCGCGGGCGACGCGCGCGGTGATCGCGCGCCACGCCGCGCTGCGCACGCGCATCGCGGTCGACGCCGACGGCACGCCGCAGCAGTTCGTTCGACCCGATGCCGCCGATGCGCGCGGCGCGTTCATCTCTGTCGATCTGCGCGGCCTCGGCGCGACGACGGTCGACGACGCATGCGTCGCGCGCGCGCTGCGCCGCGCCGCGCTGCGCCCGTTCGATCTCGCGCGCGATGCCCTGCTGCGGATCGTGCACGTTCAGCTGGCGCGCGATCGGCACGCGCTGGTGATCGTGCAGCACCACATCGTGAGCGACGGCTGGTCGGCCGGCCTGGTGCTGCGCGATCTGGCCGATGCCTACCCGGTGCCGCTCTTGCCGCCGCCGCCCGCGCTGCGCGCCGCCGACGTCGCCGCGTGGCAGCGGATGGCGCAGGACGCACCGACCTTCGCCGACGATCTCGCGCACTGGGTCGATCGACTCACCGACACGCCCGCGCTCGATCTGCCGTTCGATCGTCCGCAGCCGGCCCGGCCGCGCGGCCGCGGCGGCGAGGTGACGGGCGCGCTGCCGGCGGCGCTCGCGCAGCCGCTCGCCGCGCTCGAGCGACGCACCGGCGCGACGTCGTTCGCGGTGGTCGTCGCGGCGTTCCAGGCGCTGCTCGGCGGCCTCACCGGCCAGCGCGACTTCGCCGTCGGCACGCTCGCCGCCGGCCGCCACGACGCGCCGGGGCTCGACGCGGTCGTCGGCTATCTGGCCAACGTCGTGGCGCTGCGCGCCGATCTCACCGGCGATCCCGACTTCGCCGCACTGGTCGCGCGCGCGCACACAACCGCCCTCGACGCCTTCGCCCGGCAGCACGTGCCCTTCGACCGCGTGGTGAACGCGCTCGATCTGCCGCGCGATCTCGATCGACCGCCGGTTTTTCAGGTGCTCTGCGTCCTGCACGATCAGCCGCGCGCGGCGGCGCTGACCTGCGGCGACGCGCGCGCGCCGCCCCTACCGCGCGCGACCC
>JBCCOR010000840.1:0-1844 GCA_039025295.1 Acidobacteriota bacterium | reverse complement strand
TGATCCAAGACGCCCAGCGCCACGGCGTCGCGGTGCGGGCGATCGACGTCAACCATTCGCACTGGCGCTGCACCTGGGAGGATCGTCCGGCGCGCGGCGATCGACCGGCGGGCGCGGCGCGCATCGGCCTGCGCTTCGTGCACGGCGTCACCGCCGACGACGCGGCGCGCATCGTCGCGGCGCGCGAGGCCGGTCCGCTGCGCGGCGCCGAGGATCTTGCGCGGCGCGCGGCGCTCGGTCCGCGGGTGCTGCGCCGCCTGGCCGAAACCGGCGCGCTGGCCGGCTTCGGCCTCGATCGGCGCGAGGCGCTGTGGCAGGTGGCGCGCGTCGGGCGCCCGGCGGGTCCGCTCTTCGACGACGCGCCGATGGATCGCGCCCCCGCGGCGACGCCGCTCGCGCCGATGGACGCCTTCGCCGCGACGATGGCCGATCTGACCACCAGCGGCGTCACGGTCGGCCCGCACCCGATGGCCCATCTGCGCGCCGCCCTCACCGCGCGCGACTGCACGCCCCTGGGCCAGCTCGAGCAGATGCGCCACGGCGCGCGCGTGCGCATCGCCGGCGCGGTGATCGTCCGCCAGCGCCCGGGCTCGGCCAAGGGCGTTCTCTTCCTCACGCTCGAGGACGAAACCGGCATGGCGCAGGCGATCTTTCCGCCCGACAGCGACGTGCTCAAGCAGGCGCGCAATCTCGGCGACTGCGGCGCGCTCGAGATCGCCGGCGTCCTGCAGCGGCGCGACGGGGTGCTGGCCGTGCAGGCGCGCGCGGTCGAACCGCTCGGCGGCCTGCCCCAGGCCGGGCGACGCGGGCGCGTCCGGGTCGGCTGACCGCGTCGGCTGACCGCGTCGGCTGACCGCGTCGGCTGACCGCGTCGGGCTGACCGCGTCGGGCTGACCGCGCTCGACCCAGGAGATCCTCACGCCGCGATGCGTGACCTCGACGATCCACGAAAGCCGCTCACTGCTACGGACGCGCAGGGTGCCCGCTCGCCCATTCCTTCCAACTGCCGTGCGGAGAGCTTTCATGAATCGCAGATCTCGTCCGTCCATCGCTCGCATTCGTTCATCGGCGCTTCTTGCCGCGCTCACGGCCACGGTCTTCGCGGCCGCGATCGCGTCGGCGCAAGACATTCGCGTCATCGCCATCACCGGCGGTCCGACGCCGTTCGGCGCCTACGAGGACGTCAGCCGCTGCGCCATGGCCGGTGATCGAACCGTCGTCTTCACCGCGCGAACCGACAACGTGGACACCGGCACCACGGATTCGATCTTCCTCTGGCAGAACGACGCGTTGCAGCGAATCGTCTTCGAGAATCAGATCGTCCAGGGCAGCTACCAGATCAATACGTTCCTCAACGCCGGGCAAACCGTCCCCGCAGCGAACAGCAGCGGCAGCGTCGCCTTCA
Organism: Acidobacteriota bacterium; assembly: GCA_039025295.1. Classification (GTDB taxonomy): domain Bacteria; phylum Acidobacteriota; class Thermoanaerobaculia; order Multivoradales; family J023; genus JBCCOR01. The sequence goes on along the minus strand of JBCCOR010000840.1, from coordinate 439 downwards.
CGGCAGAATTCGAGGCGATCGGCGGCGGCATCGACAGCGACGGCGTCTTCGTCTACGACAGCACGGTCGGTTCGATCCGGCCGATCGTCCGCGACGGCGATCCAGCGCCCGACGGAAACGGCTTTCTGGGCGTGAGCCTGGGCAATCACCCCGCGATCAACGACGCCCATCAGGTCGCGGTCGTGGCCTCAGTCTTCGGTGCGGCCGGCGGCCTGGGCAACGGCTCGGGCTTGGTTGGGCGACATCTGCAATTCCACGCGGTGACCGGCGGCCGAGGCGTGTTCCGGCGCGAGGCGCTCGAGCCGGAGGTCTTCGCCAGCCAGCATCCGTTTCTGAACCGGTCGATCGCCGACTTCCTCCTGCTACCCGAGGGCGTGAGCGATCTTCCGAAGGGCGGGATGTTGCGATTCAGCCTGCCGCAGCTCCAGCCGGTCGCAGA
>JBCCOR010000839.1:0-1868 GCA_039025295.1 Acidobacteriota bacterium | reverse complement strand
GTCGGCAGGTCATCGGCCGAGCCGCTCGCCTCGGCGGCCGGATCCGCGGCGGCGACGACGGCGACATCGACCGGATCCGCGTCGCGGCGGGCGACGGGCGCGTCGACCGGCGGCAGTGTGGTGAACGGCGGCGCATCCGGCGCCACCGACGCGACCAGCTCGGGCTCGGGATCCGCGGGCGTGGACGCGACGAACTCGGGCTCGGGATCCGACGCCGGCGCGGGCGCGGGCGGCGCGGGCGCAGACGGGGTCGGCGGCGGATCGAGGAACGAGACATAGCCGGCCGGCGCGGACGACGATCCGTCCGGGGCCGCCTCAGCGGGTGGGGCCGCGCCAGCGGCGTCCGTCACAGTCGCGGCATCGATCGCAGCTGCGGCGTCGACCGCGTCGGCGGACGGGATGGCATCAGCCGGGGTGGACGGCGCGGCCTCGTCGTCGGCGGGCGTCGTGCGGAACAGGCGCGACAGCAGGGTCATGGCAGGAACTTCCTCGGATCAGGGATCAGCGCGCCGCGTCGGCGGCCGGGCGGAGATCGTGGAGCAGGCGCTCGGCGTCGAGCACGTGGACCGTGCCGCGCGCGTGTCGGCAGCGGTGACGGGTGTAGGCGACCAGCGCGGCCGGCGCGCCCCCGTCGTCGGCGGGCAGGCGGTCGCCGGGATTTGCGGTCGCCAGATCGATCACCGCGTCGACCCGCAGCGCGGCCTCGAGCAGGCCGTCGTCGGCGCTGGCGCACAGGCGCAGCCCGAGCTGCGGCGCCGCCGACGCGGCCACCGTCGACGCGTGCAGCAGGCCGAGATGCGACGCCGGATCGACCAGCGGCACGAGCGCATCGCGCGCCATGCACAGGCCGAGCACGTGCGGCGGCGCGCCCGGCACGCGGGTCAGTCGTTCGACCTCGATCACGCCGCGCGAGGCGGTCGCATCGACGCCGATCATCACGCCCGACACGCGGGCGATACACAGCCGGACGGCGGATGGGGACGATTCGGCGCGCACGGCAGCCCTCAGCTCGCCAGATGGCGATCGACCTCGCCGAGCAGCTGTTCCGGGGTGAACGGCTTGGTGACGTAGCCGTCGGCGCCCTGGCGCAGGCCCCACGCGCGGTCGACCGGATCGGTCTTCGAGGTGACGAGCACCACCGGGATGTCGGCGGTCGCCGCGCCCCGGCGGCGCAGGCGGCGCAGCACCTCGTAGCCGCTGCGCGCGGGCATGATCACGTCGAGCAGCACCAGGTCGGGCTGCGCCGACGCGATGCGGGTTTCGACGTTGGCCGGACTCTGGAAGCGGAGAGCGGTATGGTTGGCGTCGTGCAGAATGGCGCAGATCAGGTCGAGATCGCACCGCGCATCGTCGATCACCGCGATCGTGGCCACGGTCGGACGTCTCCGGAATCAATAACGGTTCAGCGGTAGATTCAGCGTTCGGATTCGGTCATCCCGCCTGCCCAATGACCCGGGCGAGTGGACAAAAGTTGCTTGAGTAGAAGGACATAAAGTGTACCACAGTCAGGGCCAAGCGCCTGAAGCGACCGGCGCGGCGCGGCGTCGACGCGGGCGAATCGTCGCGCTTGCGGCGCTGTTCGCGCTGCTGCTGGTCGTCGGCGGATGGGCGCTGCGCGACGCGCGCGACGCGGCCGCGCGCGCGGCGGCCCGCGACGCCCTCTTGGACGAAGTCGACGACTGGCAGCAGCAGATGCGAATCGCCGACCATCGCCCGCTGCACGATCGGCGTCCGGCGGCGGCCCGCCATCGCGCGCGCCTGCAGACACTCGCCGCGACCGCGGTCGACGACGATCCGGCGGTACACGCCGCGCTCGGCCGGCTGATCGCCAACCTCGACGGCGCCGACGACCGCGCCGCCGCGCGCCG
>JBCCOR010000838.1:0-1873 GCA_039025295.1 Acidobacteriota bacterium | reverse complement strand
GTCGTCGGCGTCGAAGCGGTCGATCCAGCGGCGCAGATCGTGCGGACCGCGGATCACCTGGCGCGGCGCGGAGAACTGACGGCGATGGCTGAAGACGTAGAGGCCGAGATGCGCGCCGACGCCCCAGGCGGCGACGCCGTCGGTGGCGAGGAAGCAGTGGCCGCGCAGCCAGCCGAGATGGTCCTGTCGGCGCGCGCTCTCGAGCACCGAGACGTTGCCGATCACCAGATGCGCCGAATCGATCGGATGGCCGGCGACCGTGCCGCGCGCGATCAGCGCCGCGGCGACCCGGCGCGATGCGTCGAGGGTGAGCGTCGACGCGGGCTGCACGAGCAGATGCCAGCCGCGCCCGCGCCACGGCAGATCGGGCGCCGCCGCGAGCGCGATCAGCGCGGCAGCGAGCGTCGCGGCGACGAGACCGCGGACCGCCGGTCGCGTCGATCGCCCGCGCCGCCGGCGCAGCGCGACGACCGTCAGCCGGCGCAGGGCGAGCACCAGCAGCAGGCTGGCCGGCGCGGCATAGAGGATGCGGAAGGTGACGAACGGACCCGCCGCGCCGTGCATGCGGTGGAAGAGCGCGACGAACGGCGGCCACAGCAGCAGGAGCGGCGGGGTCAGGGTCAGCGCGGCGATCAGGCGCGCGCGGCGTCCGGCCCACAGCGGCGCCGCCAGCGCCAGGAAGAGCGTCAGCAGGCCGGCGACGCCCCACGCCTGCAGATAGGGCAGCTCGGGATCGCCCGCCCAGATGCGCGCGCCGCCCCACGGCGCGATGTAGCGCTCGGCGGCCGCCCGCGCCGCCCACGGGCGCGCGTCTGAACCGCGCAGCACGCCCCAGACGACGCCGCCCGCGAAGCCGACCGCGAGCAGCGCGCGGGTCGTCCACGGCCGGCGCGCGAGGCCGAATCGCAGCGCTGTCGCAAGCCCGGCGGCGGCGGTGAACATCAGCGCCTGCAGATGGTTGACGGCCATCAGCGCGATCAGGATCGGGCCGTCGACGCGCGGCGCGATCGGCAGCGGACGAGCACGCGTCGCGGCGCAGAGCGTCGTCAGCACGGCGAGATAGCCGAGATAGGCCGGCGCCGCCGCCGCCAGGGCGTAGAGCCGGAAGAAGGCGAACGGGCCGATGCCGAGGAGCGCGATCGTCGACGCGACCAGCACCCAGCTCCAGCCGCGCGGCAGGCCGAGCCCGCGCCGCGCCAGCCACCACAGCTGCAGCGCCAGCAGCATCGGCCAGAAGGCGGCGTAGAGCCGCAGCGCGCGCGGGCGCGCGTCGAACGGTAGTGGACCGAGCAGGCTGTAGCCGAAGAGATAGACGAAGCGGTCGGCGGGCGTGCCGCCGCGCAGCGCCTCCTGCCGCGACCACACGAAGATGCGCTGGAGATGCTCGATCGGGTCGCTGGGAAATTCGAGATAGGCGCCTGGGACGACGAAGAGGAGCGCCAGGCCCGTCCACGGCACGAGGCGGCGCAGCGTCGCCCGCGGCGGCGCAAGCGATCGGCGGATGGCGGCAGCGCATGCGATCAGCCCGAGGAGGAGCAGTGCGACGTGCAGCGCCTGAAAGCTCAGGACCACCGCGTCGCGACCCGCGCCAACGGCGTGGCCGGCGAGATAGACCAGCAGATACGGCGGTACGAACCGATGGGGCGCGGCGAAGAGCCACGCGGCCAGCGCCGTCGTGCGTGACGCGATGGGAGCGAGCATCGGGCGACGATCCTGTCACGTTCGCGCGATGACCCGCGTCGCCGGTCGTAGGCGTGCCGCCGCGCGCGATGACCGCTGTACACTCGGCGCGATCATGATCGAGTCCGCCGCATCGCCCGCCGCGCGCCCGGGTCCGCGCGCCGCGCGGGGTCCTGCCCGGCTGCTGATGGGC
>JBCCOR010000837.1:0-1875 GCA_039025295.1 Acidobacteriota bacterium | reverse complement strand
CGCGCGGCAGCGCCGCGAGCGGCGGCGGGCCGGCGTCGGCCGCGTCGACGCCGCGCAGGCCGTCGACCGCCGCCGCCATCGCCGCCGGCGTCGCCAGCTCGACGACCTGCTGCAGCGGCAGCGCCACGTCGAAGGCGTCGGCGATGCGGGTCACCAGGCGGGTCGCGCCGAGGGTCTGGCCGCCGCGCGCGAAGAAATCGTCGTGAATGCCGACCGCGTCGACGTCGAGCACCTGGCGCCACAGAGCGACCATGCGCATTTCGGTGTAGGTGCGCGGGGCGTCGGCGCGGCGGGCGGCGGGCGGCGCCGGCTGCAGCTGCGCGGATTGCACCGCGCCCGCGCGATCGATCGGCAGCGCGTCGACCCGGACGAGCGCGGCGGTCGATGCCTCGATCGCCGGCACGTGATGGGCCAGCTCCGCGCGCACCGCCTCCTCGTCGACGCGCGGCGCGGCCAGGTAAACCACCAGGCGCGTCGACGCCTGCGGCGCATCGCGATCGATCGTCTCGGCGACGACGTGGGCGTCCTCCACCGCCGGCAGGCGGCGCAGCGGCTGGGCGAGGGCGTCGAGATCGACGCGCACGCCGCGCAGCACGATCCGGGCCGCATCGCGGCCGACGCGCACCAGGCGTCCGTCCGGCCGGCGCCGCACGACGTCGCCGGTGCGGATCATGCGCGTGCCCGGCACGTCGGCGAACGGATCGGGCACGAGGCGACCCGCGTCGCGGCCGGCGCCGGCGCGCGCGCCGGGGCCGACGGCCACGCCGCCGATCACCAGTCCGCCCGGCACGCCCAGCGGCATCGGCTCGAAGGCGTCGTTGACGACGTAGGCGCGCACGTTGGCGAGCGGCGTACCGAGCGGCTCGATGATGTCGTCGGCCCACGCGTCGTGCGGCACGAACGTGGTCGCGCAGACCGGAATGCCGCCGGCCGCGGGCGGCGTGTAGATCTGGCGCATACCGATCTGCGGCGGCGCCGCAGCGAGCACGCGCGCGACGCTCTCCGGATCGAAGCCGTCGCCGCCGATCAGCAGCTCGCCGATCTGGGCGAAGGCGTCGGCGCGCTGGGCGGCGAGACGACAGAAGCGTCGGGTCGAGAGCCACAGGCGCTCGAGCGGCTGCGCCTGCATCTGGGCGACAAAGGCGTCGGCGTCGTCGAAGACCGTCGACGACAGGCCGATGATCGCACCGCCGCGGATCAGCGTGCCCCACACCTCGAGCGTGGTCGCCGGGCCGTCGAGGGCGTCGTCTTGGCCGACGCGCCCGCCCGCGGGCAGGGCGTCGAAGGCGCTGAGCGCCAGGCTGACGATGCTGCGGTGGATGACGTGTACCCGATCGTCGACCCCGTCAGCAGCCGCCGCGGCGGTCACGTACGCGACGTCGTCGCCGGCCACCATCGCCGCCGACGCGGGCATCTCGGCGGGCGCCGAGCCGATCTGGGCCGCGTCGCGCATCAGGTCGAGATGCGCGACGCCGGCGTCGGCCGTCACGTCCGGCGCGCGCCCGTCGGACGGATCCGCGGTCAGCACCGCGCCGACGCCGTGGCGCGTCGCCGACGCCGGATCGTCGTCGAGCACGACGTAGGCCGCACCCGCCTTGAGCACGCTCAGCATCGCCACCAGCGCCAGCGGCGAGCGCGCCATGCGCAGACCGATCCGCCGATCGGGTCCCGCCCAGCCGCGCCGGATCAAATGCTGCGCGAGCCGGTTGGCGGCGCTATCGAGCGCGCCGTAGGTGAGGATCTCGTCGCCCCAGACCATCGCCGGCGCGCGCGGCGTGCGCACCGCCCAGGTGCTGATCAGGGCGTGCACTGACGCCTCGGAGGTGAACGGCCGCACCGTGTCGTTCCAGCGCGCGAGCGCGGCCAGGCGCAGCT
>JBCCOR010000836.1:0-1885 GCA_039025295.1 Acidobacteriota bacterium | reverse complement strand
CTGGGCTGGGTCGGGCTCTTCTACAGCGGCCTGATCGGCAGCAAGATCGTGATCGCCTGGGGCGTCGCGCGCGGCAGCACGCGGCTCGACAGCCGCGGCTACCGGGTCGCACTCGCGACCACCGGCGCGGCCCTGGTCGCCCTCGGCCTGGTGCTGCTGGTCGACGGCGGGCGCCGGCTCGCGCAATTCCTCTGATCGCCCGCGCGGCGGCGGGGTCGTCCGCATGATTCCGGAACCGCTTCTGCATCGCCAGCTGATCGTCGTCACCGGCAAGGGCGGCGTCGGCAAGAGCGTCGTCACCGCCGCGCTGGCGCGCGGCCTGGCGCGGCGCGGTCGACGCGCCCTGGCGCTCGAGATCGACCCGCGCGAGAACCTCCATCAGCTCTTCGACGCGCCACCATCGGGCGGCGAGGTCATCGAGGTCGGTCCGCGGCTCTATCTGCAAAACCTGAAGCCGACCGCGGTCGTCGACTGGGTGGTCGACCAGAAGGTGCCGATCGGCCTGGTGCGCAAGCGGGTCAAGGCCAGTCCGATCTATCAGCGCTTCGCCGAGGGTGCCCCGGGCCTGCAGGAAATGGCAGTGATCGGGCACGCGCTCCGCCTTGTGCGCGGCGACGACGACAGCGCGCCGGCGATCGACACCGTGGTGCTCGACGCACCGGCAACCGGCCACGGCATCTATCTGCTGACCGCGCCCAAGCTCTTCGCCGAGGCGATCGGCACCGGCCCGTTCGCCGACCTGGCGCGCCAGGGCGCCGACTTCGTCGACGATCCTGAGGCGTGCAGCCTGGTGATCGTGACCCTCGCCGAGGAAATGCCGGTACAGGAAGCGCTCGAGCTGCGCGACGGGCTCACCGAGCGCTTCGGCCGCGGTCCGGCGCTGCTGGTGGTCAACGGCCTCTATCCGCCGCTGCCCGACGACCTGCCCGACGACGATCTGCACGCGCTGTGGCGGCGGCGGCGCCAGGTCAACGCGCGCGAGCTGGCGCGCCTCGACGACCGCTGGGACGGTCCGCGCATCGATCTGCCGCTGCTGCCGATCGACGACGGCCCGGCGCTGGTCGAGACCCTCGACGCCCAGCTCGACCATCCCGACGGCCCGGAGGACAGCCCGTGAGTCGCGCCCATTTCGATCTGACCCAGCCCGATCCACCGCTGATCGTCTGCATCGGCTCGGGCGGCGTCGGCAAGACCACGCTCGCGGCCTCGCTCGGCCTGGTCTCGGCCCGCGCCGGCATCGACACGCTGGTGATGACCTTCGATCCGTCGCTGCGGCTGAAGGACGCCCTCGGCGTCGGCGACGCGGCGCAGGGCAAGGAGGCGGTGGCGGTCGACGTCGACGCGCCGGGCGTGCTGCACGCCAGCCTGCTCGACGCGCGCGCCACCTTCGATCGCCTGGTCGCGCGCTATGCGCCCGACGACGCCGCCCGCGAGCGCATCCTGACCAACCGCTACTACAACCATCTCGCCGGCCATCTCGGCGGCATCCTCGAGTACATGGCGGTAGAGCGGCTCTACGAGGTCGCGCGCACCGGGCGCTACCAGCGCATCATTCTCGACACGCCGCCGACGCGCCAGGCGATCGACTTCCTCGAAGCGCCTCGCCGGGTAACGCAGTTCCTCGACAGCGGCGCGCTCAAGATCGCGCTGCGCGCCTGGTTCGACGAGGAAGACGGCCATCTCAAGGCCGCCGGCAGCAGGCGCTTCGGCCTGATCGGACGCCGCCTCGAGTCGTTCCTCGACGGCCTGATCGGCCTGCAGCTGCTGCGCGACATGTCGGAGTTCTTCCGCGCCTTCGGGCCGCTCTTCGACGGCTTTCGCGACCGCGCGGCCGCGGTCGAGCAGCTGCTGGTCGACGCACGCACGCGCTTCGTGCTGGTCACCG
>JBCCOR010000835.1:0-1886 GCA_039025295.1 Acidobacteriota bacterium | reverse complement strand
GGGCGTGGGGCGGGGGCTCGTCGCCGGCATCGTCGCCTGGCGCCGAATCGGCGTCGCCGAGGCGGCGGAGCAGATCGTCGAGCGCGCGCTCGAGCCGCTGCTTCGACGCCGCGCGCCAGGGCGAGGGCGCGCCCGGCGCCGCGGGATTCGGCTGACGGCTCACGGCGTGCCCAGATGGAGGATCGGATCGGCGTAGATGCCCGCGTCGGCCAGTGCCTGGACGTCGGGATGGACCGGGCCGTCGGGCGCGCCGACCGCGCTGACGGCGCCGTCGACGCGCACGCGCACGAGATAGAGCGCGCGTTCGACGCCCGTGATCGCGACGTCCCACAGATCGGGCGCGGGATCGTCCGGGGGTTCCGACGCCGCGGGTGCGGCGGGGAAGCTGTACGCATAAGCCGCGCGATCGGCCGCGGGCGCGGTCGACATCTCGTCGAGCAGCAGGGTGACGGTCTGGTCGCGGCCGGCGCCGTGGGCGAAGGCGAGGCGGACGGTGCCGGTGACGGGTGCGGTCGGATCGCCGGGCAGCGGCGTTTCGAGCGACGGCGCGGCGGCGAACGACGGCGCGAGCAGGAACGCGACCGTATTCGAGGTCTCCATCGGCAGCTGGCCGACGGCGGGCGCGGTCTTGTCGAGCGCGTGGGTGATCTGCACGGCGACGAGGCCCGGCCGCAGGCTGGCCGGCACGTCGAGATCGACCCGGCGGTCGGTGAGGGCGACCAGCGCCGGCTCGGCCAGGGTTTGATCGCCGATCTGGACGCGCGTGATCTCGCCGCGCAGGCCGCTGCCGTCGAGCGTCAGTCGATGGGCGTGCGTGATCACCTGCCCGGGCGTCGGCGGGACGCTGACCGGATCGGACGTCGCGCGCAGCTGGGTGATCCGCGGCCGCTGCAGCTGGCGCGCGTAGAGCTGGCGCGTGCGCACCGGCGGCCCGGTCGCGACGGAGCGCTGGCTTTCGATCAGCACCACGCTCGCGACGTAGCGCGCGCTCGGGCGCAGGCCCGAGTGCAGCGACGACCACAGGCGCGACATCTCTTCGGAGTCGTGATGGAACGGCGCGATGCGGATCTGCTCGATCTGCTCGGCCAGCATCTCGGCGTCGAGGCTGGAGAACGGCGCCGGCAGCAGCGAGGCGTCGGGATGGTCGGGCGTCAGGCTGTCGCGGATGCGCTGGCGGTCGAGCACGGGCATTTCGTGCAGCAGCTGCATGCCGTAGCCGAGCAGCACCTCGGCCTGCAGATCTTCGAGGCCGTAGGCCGAGAGCAGATAGTGCAGATCGAGCGCGAGATAGGGATTCTGCGTGCGCCGTCCGCTGCGGCTGCGCGACGGCAGGCGTTCGTTGACCCAGCCGGTGTTCGGCGTCACCCGGTAGAGATAGAGGTTGAGTCGCGGCTGCGTCGCCGTGGCGTTTTCTTCCTCGCGCGCGAGGCGCTCGGGCGGCCGCGCGGTGACGGCGAAGTCGAACGCGTCGCTGACGTTGGCGTTGAGCAGGCCGTCGTTGAGCAGGTCCTTGAGCACGGCGGTGACGCCGGCGATGGCGAGGGCGTTGGCCATGATGGTTCGTCAGCGGCGACGGCGCAGGTAGTCGTCGAGGGACATGGTGGGCGGTGTGCGGCGCGGCTTCTGCGCGGCGCGCGGGCTCGCGGCGCGCGCGCTGCCGACCGGGCGGACGTCGATGCGGCCGATGCGGACGTCGACCCGCGGCCGCGGCGGCGCCGGTGCGACCGGGGGCGACGGTGCGACCGGCACAGGAACCCCGAGCGTCGGCGTCGGCGGCGTCCAGATGGGCGCTGCGTCGACGCGCGGTGCGTTGGCGCGCGCCGGCGCGGCGGCTTCGGCTGCGGTCGGCGCGTCGACGCGCGGGGTCGTCGGCGCGTCGGGCGCTG
>JBCCOR010000834.1:0-1910 GCA_039025295.1 Acidobacteriota bacterium | reverse complement strand
GCGGCGCGATCTCGAAGCCCTGGCGCGCGCCGAGGGCGCGACCCTCTTCATGGTGCTGCTGCCGGCGTTCCAGGCGCTGCTCGCGCGCCATCTCGGCGGCGGCGCGGACGGCGCGGTCGACGCGCCCGTCGCGACGCCGGTGGCCGGCCGCGAGGCGCCGGGGCTCGAGCACGTCCTCGGCTTCTTCGTCAACACGCTGGTCTTGCGCGGGCGCATGCGGCCGGCGACGACGTCGTTCCAGGCGCTCGTGGCGCAGACCCGCGACGACGCGCTCGGCGCGTTCGAGCGCCAGCACGTGCCGTTTGCGCAGATCGTCGAAGCGATCAATCCGGCGCGGCGACTCGGCCGCATGCCGTTCACCGACGCGTCGTTCGCGCTTCAGAGCCAGGCCGATCTCGACCGCGAGATGGATGCGCCGCAGCTGTTCGGCGAAGCGGTCGACGTGACGTCGGGCGGCAGCGACGCGCCGCAGACCGCGGCGGGCGTGGCCTATCCGCTCGCGTTCAGCGTCGCGCCGCGCGCCGACGGCGGCCTGCGGGTGCGCACACGCTACAGCGCCGCGCGCTTCGACCGCACGACCGTCCTGCGCCTGCTCGCGGGCTATCGCCAGCTGCTGACGGAAGTGGCGGCGACGGCCGACCGCGGCGCGACGCCGATCGCGCAGCTGGCGCTGCTCGGCCGGGTCGGTCTGCATCAGGTGCGCCACGCTTGGAACGATCCGGTCGGCGCCCCCGTTGCAGGCACCGCAGTCGTCGACGCCGCGGCGACGGTGGTCGCGCGGCTGGCGGCGCGGCTGGCCGAGGATCCCGAGCGGGTGGCGGTGCGCAGCGGCGATCGTGCGCTGCGTCGGATCGATCTGGATCGGGCGTCGAACCGCCTGGCGCGCGCGCTGCGCCTGCGCGGCGCGTCGGTCGGTCGCTGCGTCGCGGTGTGCGTGCCGCGCGATTTGGAGCTGGCGGTTGCGCTGGTTGCGGTGCGCAAGTCGGGCGCGTACTACCTGCCGATCGACGCGTCGCTGCCGGCGTCGCGCATCGCCTTTCTGCTCGAGGACGCGGATGCGACGATCGTCTTGACGACGCGCGCAACCGCCGAATCGACGCTGGCGCTGACGGCGTCGGACGCGACCGTCCTGGCGCTCGACGATCCCGAGGCCGGCCTGGCACAGCTGTCGGATGTGACCCTGACGGCCGCGGACGACGGCGTCGCTGCCGATCCGTCCGATCCTGCCTACCTGATCTACACGTCGGGCTCGACCGGCCGTCCGAAGGGCGTCTTGGTGCGCGACGCGAGCCTGGTGGGGCTGCTCGACGCGATTCAGGCGCGCATGCGGTTCCCGGCGGACGGCAGGCTCCTGGCGATGGCGTCGGTGTCGTTCGACCTGGCGCAGCGCGAGCTCTTCCTGCCGCTGGTGACCGGCGGCGAGCTGGTCTTGGCCGACGCCGAGGCGCTCGCCGACGGCGCGCAGCTGATGGCGCGGGTGCGCGCCGTCGCGCCGCACATGATCAACGCCACGCCGGCGACCTGGCGCCTGCTGCTCGACGCGGGCTGGTCGGGTCCGCTGCCGGTGGCGAGTTCGGGCGCCGAGGCGCTGCCGGCGTCGCTGGCAGCCGCGCTCCTGACGCGGGTCGACGCGCTCTACAACGTCTACGGCCCGACCGAGGCGACGATCGCCTCGACCGTGGCGCGGGTGACGCCGCGCGCGCTCGCCGATGCGTCCGCGGAGGGCGGCGTGCTGCCGATCGGCCGTCCGCTGGCGGGTCGCCGCGTGATCGTCGTCGATCCGATCGGCGGACCCGACGCGCTGCAGCCGCCGGGCGCGGTGGGTGAGCTGCTGATCGGCGGTCCGGGCATAGCGATCGGCTACGTCGGCCGTCCGGCGCTGACCGCCGCGCGCTTCGTCCCCGATCCGC
>JBCCOR010000833.1:0-1915 GCA_039025295.1 Acidobacteriota bacterium | reverse complement strand
TTCAAGCCGACCGCGGATCCTGCGCAGCGTCGGCGCGCGGCCCGGCGAAGGTCAGGGTCGCGACGGTGCCGCCGACGCCATCCGCGCGCGGCGCGATCGTGACCGTCCAGCCGAAGCGCTGCCCGAGCTCTTCGACGATCGGCAGGCCGAAGCCGTGGGCGCGATCCGCGTGCGCGTCGTCCGCGGGCTCGGGTCGGTCGTGCCGCGGTCCCGGACCGTCGTCGATCACCCGCAGCACGGTCGATGCGGCGCCGTCGCGCGCGCCGCGCTGCGCCTCGATGCGGACCGCGCTCATCTGTGGCGACGCGAGCGCGTTCTTGACCAGGTTGGCGATCGCCACCGCGACCACCGCCGGCGGCATCGGCACGTGCGCGTCGGGCGCGACGGCGCAGTCGATGCGCACCGCGCGTCGATCGAGCAGCGGGCGGTGTGACGCAGCAACCGCCTCGACCACGGGCGCCAGCGCCGTCTGCCAGCCGTCGTCCGCGGTTTCCTCGCGCGCCAGCCAGAGAAAGGTCTCGATCAGCTGCTCCATGTCGTCGACCGCGCGGCGGATGCGGTCGTGGACCTGGCGCTGGCGCGCCGGGTCGTGCTCGTCCTCGAGCAGCTCCGTAGCGCCGCGAATCACCGTCACCGGCGTGCGCAGCTCGTGGCTGGCGTTGCGCGTGAAGCGGCGCTCGCGCGCGACGAAGCCGTCGATCCGGTGCATGGCGCGGCGCAGCGCGTCGGCGAGCGTCGCCAGCTCGGGTGGATCGTCGCGTTCGGCGAGGGCCTGGGCGAGCGCGCTGGGCTCGGTGTGCCGGGTGAGCGCGTTCTCGAGATCGACCAGCGGCGCGATCAACCGCCGACTCAGCCGCGCGGCCATCAGCGCGCTGAGGCCGCCGACCAGCACCGTGCCGAGCAGGATGCTGCGCAGGAGCGGCGCGCGGGTTTCGTTCCACTCGTCGAGCTGCCGGGCGTCGTAGACCAGGTACAGGCGGCGCTGATCGGACGCGCTGCGGATGGCGACGAAGTAGGCGCTGCCGCCGCCGGAGATCAGGCCGGGCCGCTCGATCTCGTAGATGCCGTCGGACAGATCGCGCGTCGCGTCGCGCAGCGCGGTCGGCAGCTGGGCCGCGCCGACGTAGGCGCGCAGCGCCGGGCTGACCCAGATCGGCGCCGGCGCATCGGTGCGCAGCGCGTCGCAGTGGCGCTGCCAGTAGGCGGCCAATTCGATCGCCAGCTGGCGCTTGAGCAGGCTGTCTTCCTGCTCGATCGCGCTGACCATGGCGAGGGCGACATAGGCGAGCACCAGCAGGCCGCCGAAGCCGAGAAAGGTGCGCGTCATCTCGGCGCGCAGGCTGCGCCGACCGCGCGCGCTGCGCCTCACGACGCCGCGGATCGCGCCACCGCGGGCGCGACCAGTCGATAGCCGACGGCGTGAACGGTTTCGAGCAGCGGTCGATCGAACGGCCGGTCGAGGGCCTGGCGGAGCTGATAGACGTGGGTGCGCAGCGCGTCGCTGTCGGGCGGCGCGTCGCGCCAGACGACCTCGGCCAGCCGCTGCCGCTCGACGACGTCGGGCGCCGCCTCCATCAGCGTCTGCAGCAGGCGCAGGCCGGCGGGGTTGAGCCGCAGGCGCTGGCCCTGGCGTCGGGCGACGCGCGCGCCCAGATCGAGCTCGACGTCGGCGAAGCGCAGCACGCGCCGGGCCGCGCGGCCGCGCTGGGTGATCGCCTCGAGGCGGGCGAGCAGCTCCTGCAGGGCGAACGGCTTGACCAGGTAGTCGTCGGCGCCGACGTCGAAGCCAGCGAGCTTGTCGTCGAGCGTGTCGCGCGCGGTCAGCATCAGGATCGGCACGTCGTCGTCGGCGTCGGGGGGGCGGCGCCCCGCGCGGTCGAGGGCCGGGATGGGGGGGGGGGGGGGATAGGGGGTA
>JBCCOR010000832.1:0-1921 GCA_039025295.1 Acidobacteriota bacterium | reverse complement strand
GGCGCGATGGAAGGCGAGGTCGTCCATCGCCTCGCGGTAGACGGCGACCTGCTTGCGCGCCCACACCTGGAGCGCGGCCTCGGGTCCGCGGCGCGGCGGCGTGCGGTTGTCGAAGGCGCGGCGCGAGAGCGCCACGACCCGGCTGACCGTGTTGCCCAGGTCGTTGGCGAGATCGCTGTTGTAGCGATCGATGAAGGCTTCATCGGAGAAGTTGGCGTCCTGGCCGAACACCATGTCGCGCAGCAGGAAAAAGCGCAGCGCGTCGGCGCCGAAGCGCTCGATCAGATGATCCGGGCGCACGACGTTGCCGACCGACTTCGACATCTTGCGCTGATCGCGCAGCCACCAGCCGTGGGCGTAGACGGTGGTCGGCAGCGGCAGGCCGGCCGAGAGCAGAAACGCCGGCCAGTAAACCGCGTGGAAGCGCAGGATGTCCTTGCCGACCACGTGCAGACGGGTCGACGCGGGCGCCGCCCACCAGCGGTCGTAGTGCGCCGTTGCGCCGGCGTCGCCGTCGGGTGCGGCGCCATAGCCGAGCGCGCTGATGTAGTTGGTGAGCGCGTCGAGCCAGACGTAGACCGTGTGTCCGTTGTGGCCGGGGAACGGGATGCCCCAGCTGAGGTTGGTGCGGCTGATCGACAGATCCTTGAGCCCCGACGCGACGAACGACCGCACCTCGTTGGCCCGGCTGCGCGGCCGGATGAAGTTCGGATGCGCGTCGTAGTGCGCCAACAGGGCGTCCTGATAGGCCGAGAGGCGGAAGAAGAGATTCTCCTCGGAGCGCCACTCGCACGGCCGCTCGTGGATCGGGCACAGGTTGCCTGGGAGAAGTTCTTTCTCGGTGTAGAAGGCCTCGCAGTCGGGGCAGTACCAGCCCTCATGGTGATCGGCGTAGATGTCGCCCCGGTCGACGATGCGCGCGATCAGCGCTTCGACCCCGAGGCGATGGCGGGCGTCGGTGGTGCGGATGAAGTCGTCGTGGGTGATGCCGAGCGTGCGCCACAGCGCGTGGTAGCGATCGACGACCTCGTCGGCGAGGGCCTTGGGCGCGATGCCGCGGGCGGCGGCCGCGCGCTCGATCTTCTGCCCGTGCTCGTCGGTGCCGGTCAGAAAGTAGGTGGCGTCGCCGCGCTGGCGACGATCGCGCGCGATGACGTCGGCCACCACCGTGGTGTAGATGTGACCGATGTGGGGAAAGTCGTTGACGTAGTAAATCGGAGTCGTGACGTAGTAAGGATGCATGATGCAAGCTCGCAGCGAACGGTCATGGGAAAGCGGGAAAACGAAGGACGGAGAATGTCAGCGCGCTGCCGGCGGATCGTCGCGGCAGGTGGGTTGCGGCGTTCAGGACGGCGCGGCGTCCGCGGCGTCGTGCATGAGCTCGGCGCGCGTGAACACGAAGCGTTCGGCGCAGCGCTGGCAGACCACCTCGCAGCGTTCGTCGGCGTCGAAGAGATCGTCGGTCGACGCCTCCGCCGCGAGCGCCTGGGTCACCCGCAGGCGCAGCATCTCGCGGTCGCAGCGGCAGGCGAAGCGCAGCGCGTGCGTTTCCAGCGTCTCGAGCTGGAAACCGTCGAGGACGCGCTGGGTCAGGGCGTCGATGCCGCCCGCTTCGAGCACGCTCGACACGCGTCCACCGAGGGCGCGCAGGTTGCGCTCGAGGCCGGTGACGGCGATGTCCTCGACCCCGGGCATGGCCTCGACCAGCATGCCGCCGGCGGCGGCGATGCCCACAGAACGCGGCAGCACGCCGACCAGGGCGGCCGAGCGAATCTGCTCGCTCTGCTCGAGGAAATGGGCCAGGTCGGTGCCGATCTCGCCGTCCACCAGCGCCACCTGGCTGGTGTACTGCCCGCGCGCGCTGGTGCGGGTGTTTATCTACTGGGTGGGGGACGTGGGGGGGGCGCTTCCGCCGCTTTCC
>JBCCOR010000831.1:0-1922 GCA_039025295.1 Acidobacteriota bacterium | reverse complement strand
CTGGAGGCCGTCGGCAACGACGGTCCTAGAGGAATGACCACCGCTGTCCCGCGCGGACGGCACAGAATTCGGCTTATGGTGACCTCCGGCTTTGATCATCCGCGCGCGTACGATCCGCGCGCGCGCCATCCTCCCAGCGACCGCGCGATCGCGACGCTGCCGCCGCCGGTGCGGCCGGGCGATCGGGTCGGCGTTGCCGCGCTTTCCGGCCCGGTCGATCCGGCGCGGCTGGCGCGCGGACTGGCGGCCCTGCGCGCGCTCGGCTTCGAGGTCGTCGAGGCGGCCAATCTGCGCAGCCGCGACGGCCTGTTCGCGGGCGCCGACGCCGAGCGTCTGCGCGCGTTCCACGACCTCGCCGATCGCGACGACGTCGGCGCGATCTTTTTCGCCCGCGGCGGCTACGGCGTCCATCGCCTGCTGCCGCACTTCGACTGGCCGCGCCTGGCGCGGCATCCGCGCGCCTACATCGGCTATTCCGATCTGACGCCGTTCCTGCTGCAGGTGGTGGCACGGCTCGGATGCATCGCGTTCCACGGGCCGATGGTCGCGGCGGATCTGGCGCGCGGTCTGCGCGACGACGAGCGTACGAGCCTGCTCGACGCCCTCGCCGGTCGGCTGCCGTCGACGGTGCCGCTCGCCGGCCGGATCGACGGCGGGTGCGAACGCGCGCCGGCGACGTCCGGCCCGCTGCTGGGCGGCTGTTTGAGCCTGCTCGCCGGCCTGCTCGGCACGCCCTACGCCCCGGATTTGCGCGGCGCGTGGCTGCTGCTGGAAGAGGTGAGCGAGCCGCGCTATCGCCTTGACCGCATGTTGACCCACCTGCGCCTCTCCGGTACCCTGGCAAACCTGCGCGGTATTGTTTTCGGACACGCGATCGCCTACGACGAAGGGCAGCTGACCTGCGCGTCCGATGCGATCGCCGATCCGGCGCGTCCATGGCTCGACTGCCTCGACGCGCTGGCGCCAGATCCCGTTCCCGTCTACTGGGGCATTCCGGCTGGCCACGCGGCACCCAATTGGACGCTGCCGCTGGGCTCGATCGTGCGCCCGACGTCGACGGGTGATGCCCTCCATCTGGGCGATCCTGAACTCCACTCGTCGGACGGCTGAACCCGTGAGCAAGTTCGTCTTCAAGACCACCAAGCCCAAGCACGTGAGCGACCACATCCAGCAGGTCGAGGCCGGCGCCTTCGTTTTTCGCGAGGGCGATCTCGGCACCGACATGTACGTCATCCACGCGGGCGAGGTCGAGATCCTCAAGGAATTCGACGGCGGCGAGCACCAGCGCCTGGCGCTGCTCGAGGTCGGCGATTTTTTCGGTGAGATGTCGGTGCTCGAAGATCTGCCGCGGACGGCGGCGGCGCGCGCCGTGACGGCGTGTCAGCTGCTGCAGTTCAACGGCGCGTCGTTCGATCAGATGCTGCGCAAGAATCCGGAGATCGCGGTGCGCATGATGCGCAAGCTCTCCCGCCGCCTGCGTGACACCGATCGCCGCCTGCGCGAGGCGTCGCCCGACGACGGAGGCGAGGCCCAGGTGGTCAACGAGATGCCGCCGCCGGCGCAGCTCGGCGCGGTCGCCCACGGGCCGGAGCGCGTCGTCCACGATCCGTCGGGCATGGAATTCCATCTCGCCGAGGGCGAGGAGACGACCATCGGCCGTCGCGATCCGGTCACCGGCATCCATCCGGACATCGATCTCACCCCGGTCGACACCCAGCGTTCGATCAGCCGTCGCCATTCGAAGATTTTCCGGCGCGGCGGCCGCTACTACGTGCGCGAGGAGATCGGCACCATGAACGGCACCTTCATCAACAACCAGCGGGTCGAAACCGGCGTCCCGATGGAGTTCAAAGACGGCGACGAGCTGCGTTTCGGCCTGGTCAAGACGCGCTTCCACGTCAGCTGAGCGCGCCGGGCGCGCG
>JBCCOR010000830.1:0-1961 GCA_039025295.1 Acidobacteriota bacterium | reverse complement strand
TCCTCGCGGTCGGCCGTTTTCAGCCGCCGCATGGCGCGCACCAGCCGGCTCTCGACCGCCTTTTCGGTGATCTCGAGCACCTCGGCGATGCGCTTGTAGGGAAGACCTTCGAATTTCGCCAGCACCACGACCGCGCGCTGGTTGGCGGGCAGCGCGTCGATGCGCGCCCGCGTTCGGCGCCAGCGCTCGCGCGCCAGCAGCTGGCGGTCGGCATCGGGCGCGGCGTCGTCGGCCGGATCGTACACCGCGGCGTCGGCCGCCTCGCCGTCCGCCGTCGGCGCCATATCGCCGAACGACAAAAAGGTCGCGATCTTGCGCCGGCGCAGGCGCTTGAGACAGTGATTGACCGCGATGCGGTAGAGCAGCGTGTAGACCTTGCCGCGCGGCTGGAAGTGGCCAGCCTTGCGGTAGAGGATCAGGAAGACGTCCTGCGCGGCGTCGCGCGCGTCCTCCTCCGTGGCGAGAAAGCGACCGCACAGGCGGACGATGCGCGCCTCATAGGCCTGCACCAGGGCGCCGAACGAGGCGGTGTCGCCCTCGGCGACGCGCGCCAGCACGCCCCAGTGCGGATCGCGCGACGGCGCGGCCGCGGTGACATCCGGCGCCGGCGGCGCGCGCTCGGGCGCGGCGGCGGGTTCGATCATCTGGACGAGCCAGGCGGACGGATGCGGCAGCGCCGCGGCGTGTTCGGTGCCCATACGCCTCGTGGAACCCGCGGGGGCGGCCCATCCTGCGCGCAGCGCTGAAAAAAGTCGCGCATCGCGCCGGCGGCGCGCGATTGCGGCCTAGCCGGCGAGCGCGTCGAGCGCCGTGCGCAGCGCATCGGCGTCCTCGAAGCGCTTGTCGGGATCGGGATCGAGGCAGCGCATCACCAGCTGGTCGAGCGCCTCGGGCAGATCGGCGTTGTGCTGACTCGGCGGCTCGATCAGGGTCTCGCGCCGGCGCGTGCGGATCTCGGTCAGCGTGCCGCCCGCGACCGGCACCTGGCCGGTGAACATCTCGTACATCACCACGCCGGCCGAGAAGAAGTCGGCGCGCGGATCGAGGGTGCGGCCTTCGAGCTGCTCGGGCGCGAGGTACGACGGACTCGTCAGCTGCACGCCGGCGGCGCTGTCGAGCGGCGGCGCGATGCCGGCGTCGGCGAGCTTCACGTTGCCGGCCGGGTCGAGGAAGATGTTCTCGGGCCGCAGATCGCGGTGCAGCAGGCGCTCGGTGTGCATCGCGCCCAGGCCGCTGACCATGTCCTTGGCGATGCGCAGCGCGGCCAGCGGCGGCACCGCGCGACCGGCGGCGAGCAGCGTGCGCAGGGTCAGGCCGCGGACGTAGTCGAGCAGCAGATACGGCAGACCGTCGACCTGGCCGAAGTCGAGCACGCCGACGACGTTGGGATGCTGCACCGCGCGCAGCAGGCGCACCTGGCCGGCGAGGCGCTCGACCTGCTGCTGATCCATCATCTCGGGCTTCAGCAGCTTGAGCGCGCTGAGCACGTCGCGGTCGCGGTCGCGCACCTTGAGCACCACACCCATGCGGCCGATGCCGAGCGAGGCCAGCACCTCGAAGCGGTTGCCGAGCAGGCTGCCCGGGGCGACGTCGGCGAGCGCGCGCTGATCGCGCTGGAAGATGGTCTGGGTTTCCGACGCCGAGCGGAACTCGACGCCCGCGACCGCGGCGGCGTCTTCGATCTTGATCGCGTAGAGCTGCTGCGTGCTCATCAGGCTCTTCTGCGCCGTCGGCCGCACGCCGGCCTTCTGGATGTCTTCGAGCAGCACCTCGGTGATCGGGCGGGTGAGGTAGAGATCGCCCGGCGTCGCCTCGCGCAGGATGCCCTCGAGCTGATGCAGCGGCAGGCCGATCGCGGCGCGGCTGCCGCCACCTTCCCACTGCACCGCGCCGGTGACCGTGCTGCCGTGGCTGAGCGCGATCGCGGGCGGCTCGGGCTCGTCGAAGACGTTCTCGCGCTC
>JBCCOR010000829.1:0-1968 GCA_039025295.1 Acidobacteriota bacterium | reverse complement strand
GTGACCTCGGCGGGGGAGCTCGCGCTGCTCGCTGGGCCCTTCGGTCGTCTCGATCCGGCGGCGCGGCGCGATCTCTGGGACTATCTGCGGGCGGTCGCTGTCGACGATCCCGATCGCGCGCTGGGCGCGCTGCTGCGCCGCCTGGTGCCCGGCCGCCGCGCCGACGCGGCCGAGCTGCGCACGCGCTTTCGCCAGGTCGCGCCGTTTCGCGACGGCGGCTGGAGCGCGGCCGGCGATCATCTGGCCGAGCACGTCGCGCTGCACGCGCTGTGGGTGCCGCGCACCGGCTTCGCGTTCGACGGTGCGACCCGCGATTTCCTGCGCGCGCTCTTCGGGTTCACCCATCTCGCCGCGGGCCACGCGCCGACCCTCGATCCGTGGGACAGCGCGCTCGAGCGGCTCGGCTGGTCGGCGGCGGTGGCCCAGGGACGCCGCATGCTGGCCCCGGACGCGCTCGGCCGCATCGCGGCGGGGCAGAGCCAGCTCCTGTTCGCGCTGCCGGGTCTGCTCGAGCGCTGGCTCGCGCGCGTCGACCGCGCCGAGGCGTCGTCGTGAGCCGGCTGTGGCGCGCGGGCGCCCGCTTCGGCTGGGCGCTGTCGATGACCGGCGTGAGCGCCGTCGGACGCCGCCTGAGCGGACGCGACGACGCCTTCGACCACGCCGGCCGCAGCGTACAGCGCGCGCTTGCGGTCGACGCCGTCCCCGATCCGCCGCCGACCGCGCCGCGCGCCTGGCCCGCGCCCGAGGACTGGTTCGCCTCCGATGCGTCGCGCGCCGCCTGGCAGCGCGCCGAGCGCGGCCTGGTCGACGGCGCCACCGAGCTCCTGGCGAGCGCGCGCGCGGTGCTGCCCACCGCCGGCGCGCCGGCGCGCGCGGTCTGCGCCTGGGAGCAGAAGCTGATGGCCTACGGCACGTTCCGCCGGGCGGCGACGATCGCGCCGGCGCGGCCGTTCGCCGAGCGGCTGGCGATCGCGTGCAAGGCGCCGGTGGCCGAGCGGCTGTGGCTGATCGAGGGGCTCGGCTACGACCACGTCACGCGCGGCGACGATCTGCCGATCGGCGATCATCCGGCCGCGGCGCTGCCGACGCTGCACACCGGCGCGGGCCTCGCGCGGGCGCGGCGCCGGCTCCACGACGATCTCGACGCGTCCGCGCTCGCCCGCGCCACGCTCGACGACGCCCGGCGCACGCCGCGGCCCGATCTGGGCGAGATCCGCGTCGAGACGCTGGGCTTCGCCGTTCGCCTGCTGGCGCCCGATCGGATCGCCACGCTCGAGGACGCCCTGGGCGCGGCGGTGCGCATCGGCGCGCCGGCGCCGGAGGCATCCGCCGCGCTGACCCTGCCGGTGGCGCGCGCCCTGCTGTGGCACGGCATCGGCCGGGCGGCGTACTTCGCCCGCGACCGCGCCGTCACCCCCGAGGCGCTGCGGCGACTGGCGGCGGCGAGCGCGACCCCCAAGGCGGCCGCGGCCAACGCCGTCGCCGGCCTGGCCTGGGCGGCGGCGATGGTGCATCTGCTGGCGCCGTCGCCGGCGCCGCAGGTGATCGACGACGCGCTGCGCGCGTGGCGCGTGGCGCCGGCCGATCACGCGGCGATCGCCGACGGCGTCGCGTCGGCCAGCCTGCTGTGGCTGCAGGGGGTCGGTGAGACCGCCGCCTACCGCGCGCTGGCCGATCCGCGCGGGCGCCGCTGGCGCACGCTGGTGAGCGAGCCGGTCGCGCACGCGCGCGCCCAGCATCGCGACGACGCCCTCGCGCGCCCCGGCACCCTCTACCGCTTCGCCGGCCGGGGCGGCGCGCCGTGACGTCGGCGGGCACCGCGGGCCTGGCCTTCGCCGGCGGCGGCGCATCAGGCGCCTACGCCGTCGGCGTGGCGCGCGCGCTGCTCGAAGGCACCGACACGACGGGCGGGCGACCGCTCGATCCGGCCGTGATCGCCGGCACGTCGGTGGGCGCGGTCAACGCGTC
>JBCCOR010000828.1:0-1968 GCA_039025295.1 Acidobacteriota bacterium | reverse complement strand
TTCGGCCTGGCGGCCGACGCGATCGCCGACGCCGATCTGCGGCGGCTGCGCGATCTGCATGGGCAGCTCGGTGCGCTGACCGCGCAGCTGCGCGCCGCCGAGCGCGCGGCGCGTCCCGACGGCGTTCGCCGGGCGCGCCACATCGAGCGGCTGACCGCGGTCCGCGGCGCGCTCGACGACCATCTGGCCCGGCTGCGCAAGGCGTATCCGCGCTACGCGTCACTGTATGACCCGCAGCCGTCCGAGCTGAGGGCGGTGCAGGCCGCGCTCGGCGACGGCGAGCTGCTGCTCGCCTACCTCGTCGGCGCGCGCGGCGGCACGCTCTTCGCCGTCACCCGCGACGCGCTGACCCTCTATCCGCTGCCGGCGGCCGACGTGCTGCGCACGCAGGTCGACGGGCTGGTCGACAGCCTGCGCCGGCCGCGGCGCCTGCGGCGCGCGCGCGATCTGCTCGCCGCGCGTCTGGCCGAGACGCTGCTCGCACCGGTCGCCGCGCAGCTCGCGGCGAGCACGCGCGTCGTGATCGCCCCCGACGGTCCGCTGCACGCATTGCCGTTCGCGGCCCTGCCCGGCACGGACGATGCCCCGCTGGGCGCGTCGCGCGCACTCGCCCACGTACCGTCGGCCAGCGCGCTGGTCGGCCTGCGCGCCGCGCGTGCGCCAACGGCACGCGGCGGCCGCGACGCGCGCGTGGCACTGATCGGCCACGCCGACGCCGCCGGTCTGCGTCCGCTGCCGGCGGTCGCGCGCGAGATCGACGCGATCGTCGACGTCGTCACCGCCGCATCGCCGCGGCCGGGCGCCGCCGTCGTGCCGCCGCTGGTGCTGGTCGGCGCCGACGCGCGCGAGGCGCGGGTCAAGCGCGATCCGGACATCGCGCGGGCGCGGGTGCTGCATTTTGCCGGCCACGCGCGCGCTGGCGCCGAGCGGGCGCGCAGCGGCGCGCTCGCGCTGGCACCGGGCGACGGCGAGGACGGCACGCTCCACGCCGACGAGATTTTTGCGCTGCGGCTCGAGGCCGAGCTGGTGGTGCTCTCGGCCTGCGACAGCCTGGGCGGTCGTCGTCGGGGAGAGGGCTTGGTCGGGCTCGGGCGGGCGTTTTTCTACGCCGGCACGCACTCGCTGATCGGCACGCTCTGGCCGGTCGACGACGGCGCGACGGCGGCGTTCATGGCCGCGTTCTACCGCCATCGCCGCGACGCGCCGACGGTCGCCGAGGCGCTGCGCCGGACGCAGGCCGAACGCCGCGCGATCGATCCCGCGCCGCGCACCTGGGCGCCCTTCGTCTACGTTGGCGCGCCCTGAGCGACCGGCGTCACCGCGCCGCCGGCCGGCACTGCGGCTGATGCCTCTCGGGTCAGGTCGGCGAAGGTGGTGAGGCCGGGATTGCTGCCGCAGATCAGCGCCAGCACCCGCCGATCGCGCAGCGGCGCGGCCAGCGGGCCGAGCAGGGCCGCCACCGCCGCCGCGCCGGCGGGCTCGACGGCGAGCTTGGCGTCGCGGAAGAGCAGCGCCATCGCGGCGCGGATCTGGTCGTCGTCGATCCGCACCAGATGATCGACGAAGCGGCGGCAGAGGGCGAAGGTGTGGGGCGCGGCGTGCGGCGCGCCGAGGCTGTCGGCGCAGGTGCGCACGCGCTCGATCGCCATCGGCCGCCCGGCCGCGATCGAGCGATGCATCGTGTCGGCGCCGTCGGGCTCGACGCCGTAGACCGCGCAGTCGGGCCAGCGCTGCTTGATCGCCGCCGCGATGCCGGCGCAGAGGCCGCCGCCGCCGATCTGGACGACGACCGCGTCGGGCGCGTCGGCGCGCGTTTCGCCCGCGTCGCGCGCGGCGGCCCACTGGTCGATCATCTCGAGGCCGAGGGTGGCGGTGCCGAGCACGGTCGTCGGTCCTTCGAACGGATGGATGAACGTGCGGCCTTCCTCGCGCTCGATGCGCGCCACTTCGTCGAAGGCGGCGTGGACG
>JBCCOR010000827.1:0-1982 GCA_039025295.1 Acidobacteriota bacterium | reverse complement strand
GTGCCTGTGGGAGCCGGGCATGCTGATCGCCGCCAAGCTGCGCGAGGTCTTCGGCCTGCCCGGCATGTCGGTCGCCCAGACCGTGCCGTTCCGCGACAAGGAGCAGATGAAGCAGGTGCTCGACGCGGCCGGCGTGCGCACGCCGCGCCACGCCGAGGCGCGCAGCGAGGACGCCATCCGCCAGGCGGTCGCGCGCATCGGCTATCCGATCATCCTCAAGCCGATCGCCGGCGCCGGCTCGGCCGACACCTACCGCGTCGGTGACGATCGCGAGCTGGCGCGCGTCCTGCCGCGGCTGCGGCACGTGGCGTCGGTGTCGGTGGAGGAGTTCGTCGAGGGGCAGGAGTACACCTACGACACGATCTGCGCCGACGGTCGGGTGCTCTACGAAAACATCGCGATGTACCGGCCGAACGCCCTGGTCAGCCGCTCCAACGAGTGGATCAGTCCGCAGACGATCAGCCTGCGGCGGATCGACGCCGACAGCCTGGCGCCGGGCCGCGCACTCGGTCGCCAGGTGCTCGAGGCGCTCGGCTTCCGCACCGGCTTCACGCACATGGAGTGGTTCCTCACCCCGGGCGGTGAGGCGGTCTTCGGCGAGATCGGCGGACGTCCGCCGGGCGCGCGCTCGGTCGATCTGATGAATTACGCCAGCGACATCGACGTCTACGTTGGCTGGGCCGAGGCGCTGGTGCGCGGACGCTTCTCGCAGCGGGTCGAGCGCACCTACAACGCCGCCTGCATCTTCAAGCGCGCCCAGGGCCAGGGCCGGATCCGGCACATCGAGGGGCTCGCCGATCTGCAGCGCCGCTTCGGCGCGCACATCGCCCACATCGATCTGCTGCCGATCGGCGCGACGCGGCGCAATTGGAAGCAGACGCTGGTGTCGGACGGCTATCTGGTGGTGCGCCATCCCGACCTGAGCCGGACGCTGTCGATGGCCGACGCGGTCGGCCGCGAGCTCCAGCTCTACGCAGTCTGAATCTTTACGCGGTCTGAATGCTGGCGGCGAGGTCGTCGAGGCTGCGGCGCGCGGCGTCGACGGTTTGGTAGGCGCTGTCGAGCCCGTCGGCCGTCACGTTGTCGCCGTTCTGCAGCAGGATCCGCAGATCGCCGATCGCCTGGTCGATGCGGTCGCGCACCAGCAGCAGGCGCGCATCGGTGCCCGGGCGCGGCGGCGCCGGCAGGGTGCCGATCACCTGATCGAGCGCCGCGCGGCTGGCGTCGCGCCACTGCGCGCGCGCCTCGGCGCTGCCGCCGGCTTCGACGATGCGGCTGCCCTCGACCGCCAGCGCGGCGAGATCGTCGGCGGCCTGGCGGTACGCCAGGATCAGCGCGCCGTCCTCGACCGGCTGCGGACCCTGCTGCAGCCAGGTGGCGTTGTCGACGTGGTCCTGGCGCAGGCCGAGCCACTGCAGCCGCAGCCGCTCGAGGCGCGCCAGGTCGAGATCGTCCTCCGACGCGGCGCGCGCCAGGTCGAAGATGCCCGTGCGCAGGGCGTCGCCGTGGCTGCCGGCGGCGTTTTCGAGATTCCGCATCAGGTCGTTGCTGGCCTCGACGATGCGGCTGCTGATGACCAGGAAGTCGCCGCTGCTGGGGGCGAACAGCGCGCGCTCGAAGCGCTCGAAGGCCATGCGGTGGCGATCGGGCGCGACCGGCGCGTTCGTCGACTCGGCCACCACCGGCGGCTGGGCTTCCGGCTGGAGCGCGCTGCGGACGAAGCCGCCGGCGATGAAGCGGTCGACCAGGTAGCCGCCGATCAGGACGAGCAGCATCAGGGTGACGAGCAGCGGCAGGAACTGCGGCGGCGGCGGCGGCGTGTCGTCTTCGATCCGGCGGTAGGGGCGACGCTCACTCTTGGCATCGTCGCGCGCGGCGGCGGGCGGCAGATCGGGATCGAGGATGCTGCCGCGGCCGCGCGTGGGCCGCGGCGGCAGATCGGGATCGAGAATGCTGCCGGCCTTCCGCTGGCTGCGCGGCGC
>JBCCOR010000826.1:0-1985 GCA_039025295.1 Acidobacteriota bacterium | reverse complement strand
TCAGCATCGCCCGGCGGCCGGGCGGCTGGGCGAAGCCGTGGAGCGTGGCGACGGCGCCGTCGACCAGGCGGCTGAGGGCGATGCCGGCCTCGTTGGCGCGGCTGCTGGCGCCGCCGAAGACCGCCCGGTAGCGCAGGCCGCGCGCGCGCCGCTCGAGTGCCGCGTCGAAGGCGCGTGCCAACTCGGGACCCGGCGGCGTCCAGGTGCGCAGCAGCTGCGGCCGCCGGCCGTCCCAGCCGACCAGCGCGACGCGGTCGTCGGGGCTGAGGCGGTCGAGGCCGTCGCGCACCAGCGCGACCGCGCGATCGCGCTCCGGGACGAGCGTGAACGCCTCGTCGATCCAGACCAGCAGCCACAGGCCGACCGCGGCGCCGGGCTCGGCGGCGGGCAGCTGCCAGGGCGCGTCGTCGGCCGCCGCGTCGTCGAGCGCGGTGCCGTCGCGCACCTCGGTGAAGTAGGCGATCGGCAGCGCGCGTCCGCCGACGGTGAGTTGGAAATCTTCGGCACCGAGGCCGACCACGCGGTTGCCCTCGCCGTCCTCGACCACCACCTCGACGTTGATCACGCCGACGTCGATGCGGTCGTCGAAGACGTCGAGGCCGGCCGTCGCCGCGTTGCCGGAAGATCCGTCGGGCGCCTGCGCGATGGCCGCGCCGGCGAGGGCGATCGCGAGCAGCGCCGCGCACAGCGCGGGCAGCAGGCGCGGGACGAGCGCGGGCATCGGTCGGACGGAGGCCGGCGGGCGGAACGGGCGGAGCAGAGCGGTGCGGTGCATGCGGCGGTCTCCCGGGCGGAAGCGATGGGCGTCGTCGGCGCGGCGGCGGACGTCGGTCGTCGAGGGGGCGGCAGCGGGTGCCCTGGTATCGTACCGCGCATGGCGTCGATCCACGATCCGATCCCGGACCGCGATCCCGACCGCGACGGCGACGACGCGGCCGACGAGACGACGGTGTCGCTGGCGGTCACCGACACCCTCGATCTGCACGTCTTCGCACCGCGCGACGTGGCGGCGGTGGTGCGCGCCTATCTCGACGAAGCCTGCGCCCAGGGCCTGCGCCGCGTGCGGCTGATCCACGGCAAGGGCCGCGGCGTGCAGCGGCGCACGGTGCGCACCCTGCTCGAACGCGATCCGCGGGTCGTGGCCTACGGCGACGCGCCCGACGCGGCGGCCTGGGGCGCGACCGTCGCCGAGCTCGCCGCCGACGACGCGGCGGCCGACGATCGAGACGATGGCTGAGAATTCGCGCCGCGGTCTCGCCTGGCGCGCGCGCTGGCCCGCGCCGCGGCGGCGCGACGCCGGCTGGATACCGTCGCCGGACGGCTGGACGCCGCCGCGCGTGCCGGGCCGGCTCGATCGGCGCCTGATCTGTCCGCTGCGTCGTCAGCTGCGCCGGCTGACCCGCCGGCTGGCGCCGGAGCGCTCGATCGTCGTCTTCCATCCGCGCTACACCGCCGCGCTGCCCAATCTGCCGGTCGACGCGCTGCGCGCCGAGCGCCTGCTCGCCTTTCTCGTCAGCGAGGGTCTGGTGCGCCGGCGCGACGTCGCCCAGCCGGCGCCGATCACCCTCAAGCAGATCGGCCGCGTGCACGACGCCGACTACGTCCGCAGCCTGCACGATCCCGCGGTTCTCGGGCCGATCTTCGGCGGCACCGTCAGCGATGATCAGGTCGATCGCCTGCTCGATCTGCAGCGCCTGCACGCCGGCGGCACGATGCGGGCGATGCGCGCCGCCGCGGCGGCCGCGCGCGACGGCCGTCGGCGCTTCACGGCGGTCCATCTCGGCGGCGGCCTGCACCACGCGCGGCCCGACGAGGGCGCCGGCTTCTGCCTCTTCCACGACGTCGCGATCGCCGTCGATCGGCTGCGGCGCGAGGGCTTCGACGGCCGCGTGCTGATCGTCGATCTCGATCTGCACGACGGCGACGGCACGCGCGCATGCTTCGCGCGCGACGAACGCGTCCACACGCTGAGCGTGCACGCGCGC
>JBCCOR010000825.1:0-1990 GCA_039025295.1 Acidobacteriota bacterium | reverse complement strand
TCGCGGCGGATGCGCCCGCGGTCGCGCCGCGGGTTAGCGCCAAGCGCGCCGCCGCGGCGCGCCGCCGGGCGCCCCAAAAGCGAAAGACCGTCGGCGCGTGGCCAAACGGTCTCAAGGGATCGATCCGATGCTGCGCAGGGCGCTCGACGGCGCCCGCTGTGCATGCAAAATAAGAAGAACAAAGAAAAATGGCGACGGCTGATGCGGTCGCCGAAGAATGAGTCTATGCAGCGGGCATGCAAAACGCCAGACCCGTCCGCGCGAAACCGGCCTGGGTAGGTCCCTTTTCAGCCCTGCTGCGACGCGGCTGCGGGCACTCAGCCGGCCGACGCGCGCGCGCGCTGCTCGAGAGCGTCGCGGGTGATCAGACCGTCGGAGGTGGCATCGAGACCGCACGCGTGCCGCGCGGCGATCTGGCCGCGCAGCAGCGCCTCGATCGGCGGACGGTCGTCGAGCACGTGGGCGACCAGGGTGGCGACCGCCAGCGCGTCGCCGGCGCCGTTGGTGTCGACCAGCGGCGCGGCGTCGTCCGGCGCGGCGGGCGGCGGCATGCGCAGCACCGCGGCGCCCGGCCAGGCGAGCGCCGCACCGCGCGCGCCCATGCCCATGACGAACGGCAGATCCGGCCAGCGCGCGCGCAGGGCGGCGAGAAAAGCGAGCGGTTCGACGTGCACGCTGGCCGACACGAAGGCCAGATCGGCGTGCTGCAGAAAATCGTCGCGGTAGGCGTCGTCGACCGTGCGCATGTCCTGCAGATCGACCGCCACGAACACGCCCAGCTCGCGCAGCACCGGCAGCACGCGGCGCGCCCAATTCGGCAGATGAACGTGCGCCAGCCGCGCGCCGCGCGCAACCGCGCGCACGCGATCGAGATCGACCGGCAGGGTCATGTGGCCCTTGGGATCGTAGAAGAAGCGCCGCTGCCCTTCGCGCCCCATCAGGTTGACCGACCGGCACGTACCCGCCGGATCGACGAAGACGCCGCGCGCGTCGATGCCGTCGGCGGCCAGCACGCCGCGGATCCAGCGACCGTGGACGTCGTCGCCGACCGCCCCGACGAAGGCCGTCCGGCAGCCCAGCGCCGCGTAGCCGCGCGCGGCGTAGCCGCCGGCCTGCCCGATGTGATCGCGGTTGCGCGTGAAATGCCCCTCGACCTCGGGATTGCGCGGATCGTCGCCGGGCGCCAGGCGGACGACCGTGTCGATGCCGATGTTGCCGACCACCACGACCTCGGGCGATGCCGGGGCGTCGGGCTGCGTCGGGGTCGCGTCGTCGGTGCGCGTGCGGTCGTCGGTGCTCATGCGGCATCTCCCCGCGCCTTGGCGAACAGCTGAAAGAAATTCTCGGTCGTGCGCGCCGCGGTCGTCTCGGGCGGCTCGTCGCGTTCCTGCGCCAGGCGATGGCAGACCTCGACCACGAACGCCGGACGGTTGGGCTTGCCGCGGTAGGGCACGGGCGCGAGATAGGGCGTGTCGGTCTCGACCAGGAGCCGCTCGGGCGGCGCGCCGGCGATCACCTCGCGCACGTTGTCGGCCTTGGGAAAGGTGATCATGCCCGACAGGCCGAGATAGAAGCCCCGATCGAGCAGCGTCTCGGCCATGGCGGCGCCGCCGGCGAAGGAGTGGAAATCGCCGGTCAAGCCGTCGTGCTCGGGCAGGGCGACCAGGCCGAGCATGGCGTCGTTGCTGTCGCGGTTGTGCACCACCACCGGCAGACCGCGGTCGCGCGCGACCATCCACTGGTCGCGCACGCAGCGAAACTGCTGGGCGGGCGTGGCGAAGTCGTAGTGGAAGTCGAGGCCGCACTCCCCCACCGCCACCGCCTTGGGGTCCGCCAGGAGGGCGGCCAGGCGCTCGCCGTCGCCTTCTTGCCAGGTCGAGGCCGAGTGCGGGTGGACGCCCAGGGCACACCACACATCCTCGTGACGATGGCAATAGGCCAGGATCGAGTCGGCCTCCGCCAGCTCGAGGGCCGGGATCAGGAAGCCGGC
>JBCCOR010000824.1:0-1996 GCA_039025295.1 Acidobacteriota bacterium | reverse complement strand
CGGCCCGCGCGAGCGCGTCGCGCAGTCCCCACCACTTGCTATCGAGGGCCTGCAGCACGGGCGTCTCGTCGCCGTACGCACGCGCGACCGCGACGAACTTGCGGTCGTCACGATCGAAGTCGGCCAGCGCAGGATTGTTCGGGAACGTCGTGAAATCGTCGGGTTCGTCGCTACGCGGCGTCAGGCCGACTTGCCTACAGCGCTGCCGGTTGGCGCGGTTGGTCAGGACCCACTTGAGGAAGGCATCGCCGACGCCGGGCTGGCCGCTGCTGCGCAGCTTTCTGCCGTACTCGGCTTCGATCCGCCGCCCGCGATCGAGAACCAGCCCCGCGCGCCCACGCGTGATGTCGAGCAGCCTCTGACGGCACGTGTTCCCACAGGCAGAACTCGCGTCGTCCTGGGCGCCGTTGGCAACCAGCGCGACATTCGTATCGACGACGACCCAGCGTCGGTTGTTCCGCTGCCGCGCGCTCACGCGGACGTACTTTCCTGCTGCTGGCGCGCCTCGGCCGCGTTGGCCATGGCGACCAGATCGCCCATCTCGTCGCCGAAGAAATGCTCGGGCCAGTTCGCGATGTTGCCGTACAGATCGAGCTGAAGCGGCTCGATCACGGCACCGTTCTGGCCCGGTCGACAGACGTACAGCGCAACGTCGTCGGGCGTGACGGCACCCTCGGCGACGCGGCGCTGCAGGCGGCGCAGGAAATGTTCGGAGTGGCTCTCGACAATCAGCTGGAGGTTGCGATCGCGACTGTCCTCGCGGGCGTGAATCGCCTCGACGAACAGATCTGCCAGGCCGGCCTGCACCTTCGGGTGCAGATGAATTTCAGGCTGCTCGAAGAGCACCACCGCGTCGTGCGGCACGTAGAAGCACTGCACGACCACGGGCAGCACCTGAGAGACGCCGAAGCCGACGTCGGTCAGGTGGACCTCCTGCGCGGTGCGCGCCGTTTGCACGCGCACCTCGTACTCCTTGCGCCCTTCGGCAATTGGCGCGGCATTGAACGTTTCGATCAGGCCAAGCGCCCGCAGCCAGCGCGCGATGACTTCCTGGAACGCCTTGTAGTGCCTTCTGCTGCCAGGGCTGATTTGGCGCGCCTGCGCCGCGAGGATCGCCTCGACCGCGCGCTCCCCGCGACGGCCGACGTCGTGCGGTACCTCGCCCGACCAAAGGTAGGTGCGGGCCGGATACTCGCGCAGCGGGCCGACGTAGTGCAGATCGCGAAACTGCTGCTCGAGCGCCAGTGCGAAGTCCTGAATGAAGTCGCTGTTCTGGTAATACGCGACCGCCTCGTCGGGGAAGCCGTAGAAGCGGTTGGGCGCCGGCATGCGCGGGGGACGGCCGCGCGGCTGCTTGAGGGCGTAGGGTTCGGCGGCAAGCGCGTAGCGCGCACTGTCGTCGCGCGTCATGCGGACGACGAGCGGATCGCCGTTGTTGCCACCGTCGGACGCCAGGCTATACGCCAGATCGTGAACGACCAGGCGGCCGTTGGACTCCCCCGATGGCACGCGCCCGATGCGTGCTTCGAAACCCATCTGGCGACCAGAGAACGCCTGCGCAGGATCGAGCGGATTGTCGACGCGGAGCCGCTTGGGTAGCTTCCAGGCGAAGTCGATCTCGATGTCGCGCGCGACGTCGTGGGCGTAGACGAAGTCTTCGAAGGTGCCGAGCTCGACCGCCGTGTTGTGGTCACCCGTGTGGAGCACGCGCTGGCGATCGGGCGACTCGATGGTCTGCTGCAGCATCAACAACAGCTGACCGAGACTGGTTTTGCCGGAGCTGTTGACGCCGAAGAAGACCGTCAGCGGCGCCAGTCGGATCGGGCCCGTGTCACGCCAGGCCTTGAAGTTGCGCAGGTGCAGATGGGTGAACATGATCGACGTCGATCATACGCGAGTCGGCAGCGTCGCCGACCCGAGCCCTCAGTCGTGCGCGATCTTGATGCCGCAGCCCGGACAGAAGCGCGCCTCGGCCGGCAGCGGACTGCCGCACTTG
>JBCCOR010000823.1:0-2017 GCA_039025295.1 Acidobacteriota bacterium | reverse complement strand
GGCGCGAGGGATCGCCGGTATCTGCTGTTCTCGGATGCGACCAGCGGCACCGGCTCGTTCGGCGGCGGACGCCTGCTCGAGATCGAGGCGCCCGCGACAGACGGCCGCCTGCTGCTCGACTTCAATCGCGCGTACAATCCGCCGTGCGCATTTTCCGACTACACGACCTGCCCGGTACCGACCGCGTCGAGCAAGCTCGACGTGGCCATCGAGGCCGGCGAGAAGGCCTACCGCCGTCCGCGCGCAACCGCCGCGCATTCCTGAACCACGAGGTGCACGCCATGCTCCGAAGAATTTACACCGCACCGAAGTCCGCGCCGGTCGGCCCTCCCGCAGCTGCGCTGCTGCTTGCCGCGACGCTGCTGGTCCCCGCGCTGCTGACGCCCGCCGCCGTGCTGGCCGCCGGGCAGGATGACGACGGGCGCAGCATCCGCTTCGGCATCGAAGCCAAAGCCCACTACCGCAGCAGCGAAAAGAAAGAGAGCTTTCGCGTCAACTTTCCGACCGTGCGCGAGCTCCGGCCGGTCGATCCGGGTGAGCACGTCGAAATCTCAACCGTGACGCTCTTCGTCGATGCGCAGTGGGGCGAATCGGTGACGGCGCACGCCAAGATCGACATCATCGATCTCTACGACCGCAATCCGACCTCGACCCACGATGAAATCGACATCGACGAGGCGTGGATCCGCTTCGGCCAGGAAACGCCGCCGGCGCTGCTGCCGGAGAGCCGCGGTCAGTACGTCAAGGTCGGCAAGATGCCCAAGTTCGAGCGGCAGAACGATCGCCATCTCGAGAGCTACGGCCTGGTATCGACCGCCTTCAACCGCATGGAGGACGTCGGCATCGAGGTTGGCGTCGATCTCGGGCGCCACATCTACCTCAAAGGCAGCCTGACGGCGGGCAACCCGATCTTCCTGCGCGACGTCAACGCGCTCGCGGGCGACCACGGCACGCCCGAGCTGCTCGAGGGCCTGCCGCCGCGCCTGTTCAGCGGCACCCCGATCTACTACGACGCCGACGTCGAGTCGCTCGACACCGACGGCGATCTCGAGGTGGGCTGGGGCCTCGGCGCGCGCTGGAGCAGCGTCGACGGACGCTACGGCGTCGACTTCTTGGCGTGGGGCTACGCGCGCGATCTGGCCGACACCGTGCCGATCGACGGCAGCTTCTACGGCGGCGATCTCGACATTCTCCAGGGGCCGCGCAACGCGTTTCCGTTCCCCATCGAGCCCGGAAACCGCGACAAAGAAGAGATCGGCGCCAACCTGTGGCTGTACCTGGGCGAGCTGTCGGTCTTCGCGCAGTACGTCGATCAGGACGTCGCAGGGCTCGAGCGCACCGGCCTCGAGGTCGAGCTGGCCTACCGCGTCGAGCTGCCGCTGGTCTGGGCGATCGGCGGTGAGCAGCTGTTCACCTACATCGCGCCCGCCGTGCGCTACTCGGAGCTCGATCCCGACTTCTCACCGCCGCCGGTGACGCCGTCGCCGAGCTTCGGCTGGGCGTGGGAGAAGATCGACGGCGGCCTGCGCCTCGGCGTGCTCGAAGGCATCGACGTCACCGCCGAGTACACGTGGAACGAATTCATCACCGCGGGTGGTCCGCGCGAGAACAACGAGCTGCTGGTTACGCTGCGCTGGCGCCGCTGAGACCCGCGTCGGCGACCGCGTCGGCGCCGTCCTCGAGGACGGCCGTCGGCGCGCCCGGATCGCGCGCGGCGTCGTCGGTCAGCAGATTGTCGATCCAGCGCCCGTCGCGCATCGCCGCGGGCTCGATCGACCAGCTGTGCAGATGCCGCTCGACCCAGTCGGCGAGCACGGCCGACTCGGGGAAATCGGGCCGGGGCACCCAGCCTATGGCGATCGGGCCCATGGCGATCGGCGCGGCGTCGGTCGCGCGACGACGGGCGTGCGCCGCGGCGATCTCCGCCACCGTCGAATAGCCGAGCTTGGCGACCACCGCGTCGGCGGCGTGGACCAGATCGGGATGATAGAGCGGGCTGCGATGGGGCAGCAGGCGG
>JBCCOR010000822.1:0-2018 GCA_039025295.1 Acidobacteriota bacterium | reverse complement strand
CGCGCTCGTAGAGGCCCGCGGCGCGCTCGAAGAGATCGGCCTTGCGCCACTGGCCGGCGGCGCGCTCCCATTCGCTGGCGTCCTCGTAGGCTTCGGCGGCCTTGTCCCACTGCCCGAGCGCCTCGTAGGCGCTGCCCGCCTCGTTGTATTCGCCGGTGCGCTGGTAGATCTCGGCGCGCACCTGTTCGCGCACTGCCTCGCTGCGGGTCGTCTTGCGCAGGGCCTCGAGCGCTTCGTAGGGTCGGTCGGCGTCGAGATAGGCCTCGGCGGCGCGGCTGAAGCTCTGGCCTTTTTCGAACAGCAGCGCGGCGTGGGCGTGGTCGCCCAGATCGCGGCGCAGGGCGGCGGCGTCGAGGAAGCGTCCGAAGGCTTCGAGCTTTTCGGCGCGCCGGCGGTCGAGCGTCGCAACGCGGGCGCGCAGGGCGGGATCTTCCTCGCCCTCGCCGAGTGTCTTGAGCTCCTCGTGCATCTTCTCCGACGCCCGCTGCCAGGCGCGCAGCAGGCGATCCGACTCACCGGCCTCGGCGTAGGCGTCGGCGGCGTCGAGATAAAGCTCGCCCTGCTCGTAGAGCCGCGCGGCGCGGGCGATCGCGCCGAACGCCCGGCAGGCGTCGGCGGCCTCGCGGTAGGCGCCGATCTGTTCGAAATAGGGAACCGCTTCTTTCGGACGCTTGTTGGGGAGAAGCAGGGTCGCAGCCGCGCGGGTCTGGCCGGCGCGATCGTGCGCCACGGCCGCCTCGGCGTATTCACCGATCTCGGCGTAGATGCGCGCAGCCTCCTCGAAATGGCTGTTCTTCATGTACAGCGCGGCCGCACTCGCTTTGTTGCCTTGCTTGTACAGACGCTCCGCGCGGGAGCGTGACTTGAAGAGGTCGGTGAGGTTCACGGCGCGGGGCGATCAGATGGAAGACATCCTGCGTTCGTCAGCGTGCACAGCGTTCGAGTGTACCCCATGTGCGCCGACACCGCCCGGTCGGCGGCGTCCGGCGTGGTGGTGGGTGCGCCTGCGCGGCGCGGTGCGGACGGCTCAGCGACGGCGGTAGGCCATCGCCTCGGCGACGCGCTGCTTGGCCAGCGCGCGCGCGGCCTCGGCCGGGATCTGACTGTGGGCGCGGGCGGCTTCGAGCACCTCGCGGGTGTTCTCGCGGATTTTCTCATCGATCGTCTCGAAGGCCCGACGCTGGGTGCCGCCCTTGTATTCGACCGAGGCGCAGATCACGCCGCCGGCGTTGGCGACGAAGTCGGGCACCGAGAGGATGCCGCGATCGTGCAGGATGCGCTCGGCGCGGGCGGTGACCGGGATGTTGGCGCCCTGCAGGATGACCTTGGTGTTGAGCCGCGGCGCGTTGATCTCGTCGATCACGTCGGGGCGCGCGGCCGGCACGAAGATGTCGCACTCGAGCTCGAGCCAGGCGTCGACCGACAGGGTCTGGGCGTCGCCGTAGTCGGTGACGTTGCCGGTCTCGCGCTTGATCTGGCTGAGCTTGTCGACGTCGATGCCGTTCGGGTTGTAGATCGTGCCGTCGAGATCGCTGGCCGCGACCAGGATGGAGCCGCGCTCCTTGAGGTAGCGCGCCGCGTGCGAGCCGACGTTGCCGAAGCCCTGGACGATCACGCGCGCGCCGTCGAGCTGGACGTCGGCGAAGTCCTGCGCGACCTCGGCGCAGACCGCGAGGCCGAAGCCGGTGGCGCCGATCTGGTCGAGCGGGATGCCGCCGAGCACCTTCGACAGGCCGACCGAGCGGCCGATCTCGTCGCGGATCCAGGCCATGCTGACTTCGTCGGTGCCCATGTCAGGGCCGGGGATGTAGCCGTCGAGATCTTCGATCGCGCGCGCGAACTGGCGGATCAGGGTCTCTTTGTGCTCAGGACCGATCGTCGACGGATCGGCGAGGATGCCCGACTTGCCGCCGCCGTGGGGGATGCCGGCCAGGGCGTTTTTCCAGGTCATGGAGCGGGCCAGACGGAAGACCTCGGTGGTGGTGACGTCGGGCGCCATGCGGATGCCGCCGATCGAT
>JBCCOR010000821.1:0-2033 GCA_039025295.1 Acidobacteriota bacterium | reverse complement strand
CGGCAACACGTGCCGGCGAAAGTCGTCGTAGACCGCGGCCAGATCGGTGCCTTCGCGCGGCATCGGATGGCGCAGGGCATCCCGCGTTTCGGGCGGCACGCCGCGCCACGCAGGGCGCGCGCCGATCTGCTGCATGTGATCGACCATGTCGTCCAGCATGCGATGGCCCAGCGCGCGGAACGCCGACCAGTCGTGTGGATCGAGGGACTCGCTCATGAATCGGATCTCCCGGTGGATCGCGCCGCGTCATCGGCGCGATCGAGAAGCGGTGGAATGTGCTGCAGAGTCGACGCGAGCTGCTGCCACACGTCTGCGCCCAGCGCCGAGACGACCGCGCGCTGAACACCTTCCCAGTGGGGCAGGACGCGCGCGATGAGCGCGCGCCCGGGTTCCTGAAGACACGCGACTTTCGCGCGCCCGCGCGCCGCCGGAACCAGCGTCACGGCACCGGCGTCGACCAGCGGACGCAGCGTCCGGTAGAGCGACGTGCGCTCCATCACCATGTCGTCGGCCAGACGGCTCAGCGGCAGATCACCGTGGCGCTCGAGCGCACGCAGGAGCGCAAACTGCGAAATCGTGACGCCCGTCGACGCCACCGCCGCCTCGTAGTGGCGCATCAGCGAACGACTGGCTTTGCGCACCGTCGTGCACACGCAGGGACTGTCGGAAGCGGCATTTTGATGTATTTGCATCATGCAGATGCATCATAAACCCGCAAAGGGCACACGTCAACGCCGCCGCGCATCGCCGTACGCTCGGATACACTCGTTGGGGCGGTTTCATCCGCACCGCGTTCTTGTTCGACCCCAGCCAGCCGCCCCGACTGCCCCGAGGAGAATCATGCGCCCGACCTCCAGCCCGCCGCCGCGCTGCCCGCGCCGGCCCGTTCGCGCACCGCACGGCGTTCTGCGACACACGGCGCCCTCGACCGCCGCCATCCTCGTCGACGGCCCGGTCGACGTCGGGGCGATCGGCGACATCTTCGAGCGCTAGCGATGGACCCGGCGGCAACCTCCAGCGAGCAGCCGAGCGCGAACCCTCCCGGCATCGAGGACGTCGAGCTCGTGCGCCTGGGGCTCGACGGCGCCGGCCTCGCGGCCGCGCATCGCGCGATTCGTCCGCACGTGCACCGCACGCCGGTGGTCACCTGCCGCCATCTCGACGACGCCCTCGGCGCGCAGCTCTTCCTCAAGTGCGAGAACCTGCAGCGCACCGGCGCGTTCAAGCTGCGCGGGGCCACCCACGCGCTGCTGCATCTGCCGACGCACGTGCGCGCGCGCGGCGTCGTCACCCACTCGTCTGGCAACCACGGTCAGGCGCTCGCCCTGGCCGCCCGGCGGCTGGGCGCGCCGGCGACCGTGGTCGTGCCCGAGGGCGCGCCCGTGGTCAAGGCGACGGCGGTCGAGGGCTACGGCGCGCGCGTCATGCGCTGCGCGCCCACCCTCGCCGCGCGCGAGGCCGCGGCGCAAACCTTCGTCGACCGCTACGGCCTGACGCTGATCCCGCCCTACGACCATCCGCACATCGTCGCCGGCCAGGGCACGGCCGCGCTCGAGCTGCTGCGCGACGTGCCCGATCTCGACCTGGTGCTGGCGCCGGTCGGCGGCGGCGGCCTGCTCGCCGGCACGGCGCTCGCCGCCCGCGCCCATCGCACCAGCACCGGCGTCAGCGGCGCGCGACCGCGCGTCTGGGGCGTCGAGCCCGCCGGCGCCGACGACGCCAAGCGCTCGCTCGAGTCCGGCACGCGCCAGCCGATGACGTCACCCGACACGATCTGCGACGGCCTGCGCACGCGCATCGGCGTGCTGCCCTTCCGCGTGCTCCAGCGCCACGTCGACGGCATCGCCGCGGTCGACGACACCGCCACCATCGCCGCGATGCGCTTTCTCTGGACGCGCACCAAGCTGCTGATCGAAGCCTCGGCCGCGATCGCGATCGCCGCCCAGCTCGACGGCACGCTCGCCGACGAAGGCATCGACGTCCGCGGCAAGCGCATCGGCGTCATCGTCAGCGGCGGCAACGTCGATCTCGAT
>JBCCOR010000820.1:0-2036 GCA_039025295.1 Acidobacteriota bacterium | reverse complement strand
CCGCGGCCGCGGCTGGCATCAGGACAAGTGGGCTGATCCGCCGTCGCCAGCGGTCGAGGGCTTTCCGATCCACGATGCGCTGAGCGCGGCCGTGCCCGATCATCCGGTGCTCCTGACCCACGCCAGCGGCCACGCCGCGATCGCCAACGCCGCCGCGCTGCGCGCCGCGAACGTCGACGTCGACGCGGTCGCGGCCGCCGCGCGCACGCCCGATCCGCCGGGCGGCGAGATCGTGCGGCGCGACGACGGTCGTCCGACCGGGCTGCTGCGCGAGCTCGCCGCCGGCCTGGTCGACGCGGCGCGGCAGCGCGACGAGGGGCCGACCGACCGCGAAACGCTGCGCCGCTACGTCGCGCTGGCGACCGACGAGGTGCAGCGCAACGGCATCACCTCCTTCCACGACGCCGGCACCGGCTTCGGGGCGATCGAGCTGCTCAAGGAAGCCGCCCGCGACGGCACCCTCGGCGTGCGCCTGTGGATCATGGCGCGCGCCGACCACGACACCCTCGCGGCGAGCCTGCCTGTGGCCAAGGTGCGCGATCTGGCCGACGGCATGCTGACCGTCGGCGGCATCAAGCTGCAGATCGACGGCGCGCTCGGCGCGCGCGGTGCCTGGCTGCTCGAGCCCTACACCGACGCGCCGGGGCACTTCGGTCTGGCGCTGATGACGGTCGAGGAGGCCGAGCGCGTCGCCGAGTTGGCGGTCGAGAACGACGTCCAGCTGGCGATCCACGCGATCGGCGATCGTGCCAATCGCGAGGTGCTCGATCTCTACGAGCGGGTGCAGCAGCGCCATCCGGGCGTGCGCGACAAACGCTGGCGGGTGGAGCACGCGCAGCATCTGCATCCCGACGACGTGCCGCGCTTCGCCGCGCTCGGCGCCGTCGCTTCGATGCAGGGCGTGCACTGCACCTCCGACGGGCCGTGGGTGCCCAATCGCCTCGGTCTGGTGCGCAGCGAGCAGGGCGCCTATCTCTGGCGCACGCTGGTCGAGAGCGGCGCGCTCTTGATCAACGGCACCGACGCGCCGGTCGAGGACGTCGATCCGCTCGCCAGCTATATCTCAACCGTCACCCGGCGCATGGCCAACGGCCGCGCATTCTTCCCCGCGCAGGCGCTCGACCGGCACACGGCGCTGGCGAGCTACACCCGCAACGCCGCCGAGGCGGTGTTCGAACTGGCCGACAAAGGCACGCTCGAGGTAGGCAAGCGCGCCGACATCGTGGTGCTCTCCGGCGATCCGCTGACCGTCGACGACGACGCCCTCGACGATCTGCGGGTGGAGATGACGATTCTGAACGGGCAGACGGTCTACCGCGCCGAGAGCTCCCACGCCGCGCCGGCGGCGGGCTGAGCGCGCGTCGGCCGCGCGGTGGGCTCGGCGATCGCGCCGTCGCGCTCGGCCGCGCGCGCGAGCAGATCGCGCACCTGCTCGCCGAGCTGCTGACGCGTGAACGGCTTGGTGAGCACGATCGGTGGCGCGTGGTCGTCGGGCAGGCTGCCGGGCGGCGCGGCGTCGCCCTGCAGATGCTCCGCGCTGTAGCCCGACATGTAGAGAATCGCCAGATCGGGATGCCGTGCGCGCACCCGCCGCGCCAGCTCGACGCCGTCGCAGTCGGGCATGACGATGTCGGTCAGCAGCAGCCGCGCAGGCGGATCGCAGCGGTCGAGCAGCGCCAGCGCCCGGTCGGGATGATCGGCGGTTTCCACCCGGTAGCCGAGTTTCTGCAGCAGGCTGCTGGTGACCGTCAGCACGAGCGGCTCGTCCTCGACCACCACCACCGTATCGTCGCCCGGTGCGTCGTCGACCGCAGCGCCGTCGGCCGCCGCGGCGCGCGGTGTGCGCGCGTCGTCGCCGGCGTCGATCGGCGCTTCGGCGGCGGGCAGGTAGACGCTGACGGTGGCGCCGGCGCCGGGCGCGCTGGCGACGTCGAGCAGGCCGCCGTGCTGCTCGACGATGCCGTGGACCACCGACAGGCCGAGGCCGGTGCCCTCGCTGGCGCGCTTGGTGGTGAAGAAGGGATCGAAGATGCGCT
>JBCCOR010000819.1:0-2044 GCA_039025295.1 Acidobacteriota bacterium | reverse complement strand
GGCGTCAGCCGCGGGGCAGTTCGAGCCCGCGGCCGCCGACGCCGCGGCCTCGCGCGCGCTGCGCCAGCGCCTGATCGACGCCGACTACGACGGCCTCGAGACCACGTTCTTGAACCACGATGCGGTCGTGGGTATGCTCCATTTCGGCAAAGATCTGCTCCATGATTTCGACACGGTTCCGATTACCGACATCCACGATCTCGCTGTGTACGACGCCTATCGCCAGGGCGCCTGGGACCTCTACTGATGCGGACAGTTCACCACTGATGCGGGCGGTTCGCCGATGACCCGTCCGGCCAGCCCGCAGCCCGGGCCGCTCACGAGGCTGATGCGCGCGATCGCCCGCGCGGTCGACCGCGTGCGGCGCGAGAACCTGCATCGCATCCTGATCAGCCTGGTTGCGCTCAGCCTGCTCAGCGCTTTCGCGCTGTCGGTGATCGAGCCCGAAACCTCGTTCTACGACTGGCTGTGGTGGAGCTGCGTCACGCTGACCACGGTCGGCTACGGCGACGTCACGCCCTCCACGCCGATCGGACGCGTGGTCGGCATCATCCTCATGTTTTTGGGCATCGGCGTGCTCTCCAGCTTCACCGCCTTGATCGCGGGCATGCTGGTCGAGATGCGCCTGCGCCAGGAGCGCGGCATGACCCGTACCGATCTCGATTCCCACATCATCCTCTGCGGCTGGAACGCGCGCGCGCAGGAGATTCTGCGCGAGCTGCGCGACGATCCGGTCGCCGGCACGACCCCGATCGTGCTGATCGCCGAGCTCGACGCCCGACCGACCGACGACGAGCTGCTGGTCTTCGTGCACGGCACGGTCGACGAAGAGAGCCTCGCCAAGGCCAGCATCGACACCGCCCGCACGGTGATCCTGCTCGGCGACGACCGCCTCGACGCCAGCGCGCGCGACGCCAAGGTCGTGCTGGGCGCGCTGACGGTCGAGAGCCTACGGCCCGAGGTGCACACGATCTGCGAGCTGGCGCGCGAGTCCAACGCGCAGCATTGCCGCCGCGCCCGTGCCGACGAGGTGGTGGTCGCCGACGAGGTGTCGAGCCGCCTGATCGCCGCCGCCGCCTGCGGCCACGGCCTCACCGGCGTGATGTCCGACCTGCTCAGCCGCGCCGGCCGCAACCAGCTGAAAAAGATGCCGGCGCCGCGCGAATGGATCGGCCGCACCTTCCTCGATCTGCTCACCGGCATGAAGCGTGCGAATGGCAGCACGGTCGTGGCCGTAGAGCAGCAGGGAAGCCTGATCACCAACCCCGACGCCGATCTCACCATCGGCGCCGACGACGCCCTGGTGGTCATCGCGCCGGTGTCCGCGTCCGCCTGAGCGGCGCGCCGCCGTCGCGATTCCGCACCGTCATCCGATGAGCCACTTCGCCACCCGCCTCGCCCGCATTCTTCGCGCCCAGCTCGCCGAGGGCGGACGCGACTGGCTGCGGCGCGTGCGCGACGCGGCGTCCGACGGGGGCGGCGCGTCGACCGCGCCGCCGTTCGAGGACCCGACCGCGGACGGCGACCCGTCGGGCGTGGGCGACGCGCCGAGCGGCGACGGGCGCGATCCCGAGCTCGCGCGCTGCTACGCCAATCTCGAGGTGCCCTACGGCGCCGATCCCGAAACCGTGCAGCGTGCCTACAAGCGCCTGATTCGCTTGTATCATCCGGATCGGCACAGTGCGGATCCTGACAAAGCGCAGACGGCCACGGAGCTCATCCAGGGCCTGAACCGCGCCTATGCGACCATCCAGCGTCATCAGGACGCGCGCGCGACCTGATGGCCCGCACCCTTCACGTCCGTCACGCCACCAACACTTCAGAGGAGGTACATCGTCCATGACCGACTATTTCGACCGGGTCAAGGAATACGTCCTCGACCTCGATCTCACGTTCGTCCGCGAAGACGCGGGTGACGAGCTGATCGTGGTCGACGACGAAGAACGCGGCATCAAAGGGCTGATCATCGACTGCGAGGATCCGATCCTTGTGCTCGAGCAGTTCATCCTGCGCGTGCCCAAGACGCCCGGCGATCTGTTCCGCC
>JBCCOR010000818.1:0-2047 GCA_039025295.1 Acidobacteriota bacterium | reverse complement strand
CGGCGGTGTCGTCGAAGACGGAATCGCTCCGGCTGGTCAGGCCGCCGGTCGGACGCGGTGTGCGCGCGGCCGCGCCGGCCGAGCCCGACCACGCGCCGGTGGTACCGGCGTCGTCCATCGCGTCGGCGTCGTTCGGTGTGTCGCTGTCGGCGTCGTCCGCATCGGCGTCGGCCATATCGCCGTCGCCGGCCGACGCGTCGCCGTCGAGGAGCAGGCGCGCGATGCGCTCCGGATCGCGGTACTGGCGCGGCGTTTGGGCGCCGGGCACGTTGCGGTAGGTCTGCGCGCGGATCAGCGCCTGGGCGACGTAGCGGTTGTCGATGATGTGCGGGTTGTTGCGCGCGAAGGTCAGCTGCGGATCGGCGGCGAAGGCGCGCGCGTAGCGCTCGATCGCCTTGCTGCGGTCGCCGGCGTTCTCGGCGATCACGCCCAGCTGGTAGTGCGCCCAGGCGTACGACGGCACCTGCTCCAGCACCGCGAGGAAGCCGTCAGATGCCTGGGTCGTCTCGCCGCGCTGCTGCTGCAGCAGCGCGAGATTGAAGCGGGCGTCGATCAGCTCGGCGTCGAGCGAGAGGGCGCGGGCGTAGGCGTTTTCGGCGTCGGCGGTGAGGCCGGCCAGGGTGAGCAGGTTGCCAAGATCGTTGAGCGCCTCGGCGTTGCTGGGCTCGGTCTGGACCAGCGCGTACTGCGCCGCGAGCGCGCGATCGAGCTGGTCGTGCGGCACGCCAGGATCGGCGGCGGCGCCCGCGTCGGCGGCGAGAACGACCAGGCCGGCAAGGGCCAGCAAGATCGCGGTGGGGGCGACGAGATGCATGCGGGGCACGGAGAACACTCCTTGGCGATCGCGACGGCTCATTCGCCGCGGATGGGTTTGGCTTTGAGCTTCATGCGGCCGCCTTCTTCCGCGATGCGGAACGAAATGGCGTCGCAGTTGGCTTTGCTGCGCAGGGCTTGGGCCTGGCGATCGATGTAGCTGCGGAAGCGATCGAGATCCATCGACGGTGCCGGCTGGCCCGGTCGCATGTAGAGACCTTTGTAGAGCGCCTCGACTGCGCCGTCCTGCACGCGCGCGCCGAAGACGACCCCTTTTTCGATGTCGTGCTGCGGTCCGGCGTCGGCCTGGCGACGTCGACCGGCGCCCATCTCGTGCGCGCGCACCCGCCGACCCATCAGCTCCGACAGGCTGTTGAGGCGCGCCTCGATGCTGCCGATGCGGAAATTCTCGGCGGTGCCCTTGAGGTTGCTGGCGCGCATCTTGCGGATTTCCTGCACCAGGGTCTCGCGATCGTCGTCGGGGGGCGTGGTCAGGTCGCCGGCAAAGAAGCGGTGGTAGTCGACCTGCAGCTGCTCGATGCGGCGCATCAGCTGGTCGCACTGCTGCTGGAAGCGCTTGCGCGCCTGCAGCGGATTGACGCGGCCTTCTTTCTCGTTCTTGAGCCGCTCGCGCAGTGCTTTGGCTTTGGCAGGGTCGTATTTGGGTGTAGCGGCCACGATGGTCGATGATCCGGTTCGAGGGTGTCGGGTGGACGCGCGCGTACGACGCGGCGGCAGCGCGCTCGGCGTACAATGGCG
Organism: Acidobacteriota bacterium; assembly: GCA_039025295.1. GTDB lineage: Bacteria > Acidobacteriota > Thermoanaerobaculia > Multivoradales > J023 > JBCCOR01. The sequence continues at coordinate 475 of JBCCOR010000818.1, read as the reverse complement.
AGCGACGATGAACGGTCGAACGATGCGCGCGTACGACGGGGGCCGATCTGCGCCCGGGTTGGCGGTGAACTGCCCGCTCGGGGGAAGGCTCGTTGCATTATACGGAAGCCGCTCGCGCGGGGTCCAAGCGGCGCGGTGCGCGCGGGGCATCGGCGCATGAGCGGACGCGTGCTGGTCGTCGAGGACCGCGATCCGCTGCGGCGCATGCTGTGCCGCGCGCTGCTCCAGGCCGGCTATGCCGTGGTCGAGGCGCCGAGCGCCGAGGACGCCTTCGCCCATCTCGGCCGGCGGCCGGCGTTCGACCTGGTCTTGACCGATCTGCGGCTGCCCGGCGCCGACGGTCTGGCCGTGCTGCGCGCCAGCCGCGAGCGCCGCGCCGCAACGCCGGTGATCGTCCAGACCGCCTTCGGCACGGTCGACGCGGCGGTCGAGGCGATGAAGGGGGGCGCGGTCGATTTCCTGCAGAAGCCGGTCG
>JBCCOR010000817.1:0-2064 GCA_039025295.1 Acidobacteriota bacterium | reverse complement strand
TATCCCGCGCGACCGTGTTCGAACCCCGGGGGTGGGCAATTAGGACCCTGGCGGGGCCGTCGGCCCCCCATCGACTCGAATATGCGCTCTTTCGCGGCGTCCGCGGTCGGCTGCTGCGCCGCGACCACGCCGAGGTCCGGCACATCGGTCATCGCCTGGGCGCCGTGGCGCACGCGCTGCTGCCCGGACGACGCAAGCTCGCCCGCAGCAACATGGCGCGCGCGCTGCCGGAGCGCGCCGACGCGCATCGCGCGCTGGTGCGCAGCTGCTTCCGCCACATCGGCGCCAGCTTCTGCGAGGCCTTTTCGGCCAGCCGCTTCCGCACCCACGACGACTACGCCGCGCGCATCGACTACGACGGCTGGGCGCATCTCGAAGCGGCGCGCGCAGCGCATGGGAACACGATGCTGATGTCGGCCCATCTCGGCGTGTGGGAAGTGGCGCCGTTCGGGATCGGCGCGCGCATCGGTCCGATCCACGTGGTTGGGCGCGCGCCGAACAACCCGCTGATGGCCGCGGACCTGCTCGGGCTGCGCGAACACCTCGGCCACCGCATGATCGAAAAGCACGGCGCCGGCCGGCGCATCTACACCGCGCTGCGCAAGGGCGACACGGTCGGCATGCTGATCGACCAGCGGGTGCGGCCTTCGCTCGGCATTCTGGCGCCGTTCTTCGGCCATCCGGCGTGGACGTCGGCGGGCCTGGCGCACATGTCGATCGCGACCGGCCTGCCGGTGGTGCCGATCTACTGCGTGCCGCACGAGACGCCCGGCCGCTATCGGCTGATCACCCGGGCGGCGATCGAGCCGCCGGTGGTCGGCCGCAAGGCGGCGACCGACGCGCACATCGCCGCGCTCACCGCGCGCTATCTCGAGGAAGTCGCCGCCCAGATCCGTCAGGATCCAGCGCTGTGGATGTGGCTGCACAGCCGCTGGAAGGGCGCGCCGGAGACGGTGGATACCGGCGATTCGGCCGCGCCTACGACGGCAGACGGGGCGTGAATCGGCCATCCGCACCGACCTCGACCAGCAGCAGATGGAAGCCGCGGCGGGCGCCCATGCGGATGAAGCCCTGATAGCCCGTATACGCCTCTTCCAGGCCGAGCAGGCCGCGTGAGGCGGTCTGCAGCCGGTCTTGATAGGCCGCCCACGCCGCGTCGTCGAAGCGCGGCGCGACCAGCACCGCGCCGCCGACGTCGCCGGTCTTGAAGCGGGCTTCCTTGGCGCGCTCGACGCGCGCGACGAAATCGTTGAAGGCCTCGACGCTGCCGACCGGCACCCGCTCGACCAGATGCAGCACCTTGTCGGCCTCGTCGAAGGTCACGAGATCGAAGTGATCGCGCGCGCCGCCCTCGGGCTGCGGCAGATCGTGATGCAGCAGCGCGCGCCGAGCCAGCGGCAGCCAGCCCGCGAGGTATTTCCAGCGTCCCTCCCGATCGCGCTCGGCGAAGAACGGGCCGAGCTCGGCGACCATCCACGACAGCACGGCGTAGATCGGATCGCGGTTGGGATCGCTGCAGGCGTCGAAGCGATCGGCGCCGCGCCCCGGACGCAGCGTCAGACGGATCGGTTGGCTGCCGGTGCGCCCCTGGAGGCGCTGCAGCAGCGACGGGCTGGCGTCGGTGGGCGTGTCGCGATCCTGGACCATGACGTGGATCAGGCGATCGCGGTAGGCACGCCGGTACCAGAGCATCGACGGCAGACACGGCGCGACCAGGGTGCGGATGCGGCCGTCGACGCTGTCGAGCCAGTGCGACCAGCTGCGGTCGACCTGCACGTCGCGCCAGCCGGTGGACACCATTTGCAGCCGGTTGCGGCCGGCGACGTAAAGCGCCAGCGCGTCGCTGCCGTCGGCGCGCTCGACCCGCACGATGCCGGTGAAGCCGTCGGCCTGGAGCTGCTGGACGTAGGCCGGCGCGTTGACCACGCGGGTGTGGATCTCGTCGGTCCAGCCCGGTTCCGGCATCTGGCGGGCGGCGTGCTGGCGCACGACCGGCGCGGCGTCGGCGCCGTCGGTTTGCGGCCGAAGACCCGGCGCGGCGGTTTCGGGCAGGCGCACCGCGAC
>JBCCOR010000816.1:0-2083 GCA_039025295.1 Acidobacteriota bacterium | reverse complement strand
CGGCGCGGCGCTGGCGCCGATCGACGCCGACATGCGCGGCTGGCTCGATCTGGCGACCGCGGACGGCCTGCTGCGCAACGTTGGCCGCGGCCGCTTCGTGCCGTCGACCGCCGCCGGCCTCGACGCGCTCGATGCACCCCTTGCGCTCGCGGCGGACGACTTCGACGGCGACGGCGACGTCGATCTGCTGGCGGCTGTCGCCGCCGGCGGCGACGATGGCGCCACCCGCCTCGTGCGCCACGACCGCGTCGCCGGCAACGCGCGCTGGCTGCGGGTCGATCTGACCGGCGTGCGCAACCCGCGCGTGCCGATCGGCGCCGAGATCGAGGTGCGCGCCGGACAGCGCTACCAGAAGTTGCCCTACCGCGGCGTGCCGCTGACCTTCGGCGTCGGCGACGCGGCCGAGGTCGACACCGTGCGCGTCACCTGGCCCAACGGCCTGATCCAGAACGAGCCGCGCCAGGCCACCGGCGCGAGCTACGTCTATCCCGAGGCGCAGCGCCTGTCGGGCTCGTGCCCGATGGTCTACACCTGGAACGGCGTCGAATTCACCTTCATCACCGACGTCCTCGGCGTCGCGCCGCTGGGCGTGCGCACCGCCGACGGCGGCACCTTCCCGGCCGATCACGACGAGACCATCCAGATCGCCGCCGATCAGCTCGTGCCCGACGCCGACGGCATGCTCGACGTGCGCATCACCGAGGAGCTGCGCGAGATCGCCTATCTCGACGAGATCCAGCTGATCGCGGTCGACCGTCCGGCGTCGCTGGCCGTGGTCACCAGCGACAAATTCAAGGCGCCGCCGTTCCCCGACTTCCAACTCTACGGCCTCGATGATCCGCATAAGCCGATCGCCGCGCGCGACCACCGCGGACGCGACGTGCGCGACGCGATCCTGCGCCGCGATCGCACGTACCCGACCGGCTTCACGCGCACCTTGACCGGCCTCGCCGAGCCGCATCATCTGACCCTCGACTTCGGCCCTGACGCCGCGCCCGACGGTCGCGCGCTGCTGGTGCTGCACGGCTGGGTCGACTGGGCCGACGGCTCGACCTTCCAGGCCTCGACCCAGGCCGGCGCGCCGCCGCAGCTGCCCGTGCTGCAGGCTGAGGACGACGACGGTCGCTGGGTGACGATCGACGCCGACATGGGCCTGCCGGCCGGCAAGCCGAAAACGATCGCGGTCGCGGTCGACTTCCCGGGCCGCAGCCGCGCGCTGCGCATCGTCACCAACCTCTGCGTCTACTGGGACGCGATCGCGCTCGAGGACGATCCGCGCGGCACCGACGCCTTCCGCCTGACCCGGCTGCACGCCACCACCGCCCGGCTCGGCTTCGGCGGCTTCGCGCGTGTCGTCGTCGATCCGGCGCGCCTGCAGCCGGAGGTCTTCGTGTACGCCGACAAGCGGCCGACTTCGATGTGGAATCCGGCGCGCGGTCTCTACACGCGCTACGGCGACGTCGGTCCGCTGCTCAACCGCATCGACGACCGCTTCGTGATCATGGGCGCGGGCGACGAGCTGCAGCTGCGCTTCGACGCGCGCGCGCTGCCGTCCCTCGCCGACGGCCACGTGCGCGAATGGCTGCTCTTCGTCGACGGCTGGGCCAAGGACGGCGACGCCAACACCGCCCACGCGCTGACCGTCGAGCCGCTGCCGTACCACGGCATGCCGGGCTATCCCTACGCGGCGCCCGACTGCTATCCCGACGATCCGGTGCGTCGCCTCTACCGCGAGCACTACAACGTGCGCCCGGCGCTGCGCCTGATCCGGCCGCTGACCGAAGGGCTGGTGCCGGCGCCTGCAGCCGCAGCCGCAGCCGCAGCAACGGAGGCGGAGCGATGAACGCCGTGCCGCAGGGTCCGGGATCCGAGCGCGCGCCGGCGGCCGATGACGCGGCGGCCGCGCGCGACGCGCCGACGGCGCACGCGCTGGAAGACGGCATCGACAACGGCGCCGACAGCGCCGACGACGCGGTCATCGGCGTTGAGGACAGTGCCGATGACGCGGTCATCGGCGTTGAGGACAGTGCCGATGACGCGGTCATCGGCGTTGAGGACAGTGCCGATGACGCGGTCATCGGCG
>JBCCOR010000815.1:0-2103 GCA_039025295.1 Acidobacteriota bacterium | reverse complement strand
CGCCGCCGTCGGTCGAGCGGTAGACGCCGTCGCCGTGGCTGGTCATCACGCCGCGCGGCGGCCCCTCGCCCATGCCGACCCAGATCACGTTGGGATCGCTCGGCGCGACCGTGATCGCGCCGACGGTGCCGGTCATCATGAAGCCGTCGGAGGCGTTCTGCCAGGTGATGCCGCCGTCGTCGGTGCGCCACAGGCCACCGCCGGTGGCGCCCATCCAGTAGGCGCCGGGCTGCGACGCGACGCCGGTGACCGCGGTGACGCGGCCGCCGCGCCACGGGCCGATGTGACGCCACGTCAGCGAACGCACGAGATGCTGCCAGCCCGCTTCGGGCCGCGGCCGCATCGCGGGCGACGCCGGCGCGTCGACCGCCGGACGCGCGTCTTCGTCGAGGAGATGACGCGCGGGATCGAACGCGCCCGGCGCATCGGTCGCAGCCGTCGGGTCGGCGTCGGCGGACGCCGCGAGCGGGACGAACAGGCCCAGCAGCAGCGCCAGGACCGTGAGCGGGAGCCGGCGAAGCGGCCGATGAGAGCGACGAAACATGGCGAGGATCCTCCGGGGACGAGCGAAGCGGATGGCGGCGCGCGGGCCGTGCCCGGGCGCCGCGCGCTTAGGGGTTGCCGACGCCGGTCAGCGACGAGCCGCCGCCGATGTCGAGCGTCATCTCGACCGCGCGGCGGCCGTCGAGGCTGCGCCCCTGCAGGGTGCGACCGCCGGTGGCGCCGGCGAGGGTACAGCCGTTGACCTCGACGCCCTCGGCGAGCAGATCGGTCTCGGGATTCTGGGCGCGCACGCTGCAGGGCGCGTCGACCTCGACCCGGCCTTCGCTGCCGTCGGTCAGGCGCAGCAGCATCTTGGTGACGCCGCGCAGATCGAGATCGACGTTGCTGCGGCGGGTGTCGATGTGGTCGACGCGGCCGACGTCGCGGGCGACCACCCGCGCCACCACCGCGGTGACCACCACGCGCGCCACGCCCTCGAGCTCGAGCTGGCTGCGCGTGACGGTCGTGCGCGCCTGGCCGCCGTGGCTGCGCAGCGCGCCGTCGGCGCCGTCGAGCAGCGTCAGATCGAGGATGCCGGCGGTGTCTTCGAGCTCGACCTCGGCGCCGGTGGCGCGGACCTTGACCCGCCCGCGCAGACCCGCGCCGCGCAGGCGGCCGCCGGTCTGCTGCACCACCACCGAGCCGACCCAGTCGCCGATGCGAACGTCAGCGCCGTCGGTGACCAGGCTGATCGGTCGGCTGCCGGCGTCGGGATTGCCGTCGATCTCGACCCGACTGCGTTCACCGGCGGTGAGCGTGCCGTTGCCGCGCCAGTCCTGCAAGCGCAGGTTGCCGTCCTCGGCGACCTCGGCGCGCAGCGGACCGTCGCTGTCGCGCACCAGCAGATCGCCGCCGCCGCCGACCCAGAAGACCAGCGGGCCGTTCTGCTGATCGACCTCGACCGCGGTGCCTTCGGCCTCGATGCGCAGCTCGCCGGCGTGGCCGTCGACGCTGGCGCGGCCGCCGAGCAGGGCCAGCACGAGCGCGCCGCGGGTGCCGACCGCGCGCACCGGCGCGTCGACCGCCACCACCAGCGCGTCGACCGCGGCGTCGAGCTGGACGCTGCCGCGCTCGACCTGGAGCTGGGTGGGATGGGTGTCGCCGCCGTCGTCGGCGCTCGATCCCGCCGCGTCGCCCTGAGCGGCGCGCTGGGCCATCAGCTCGCGCACGGTCGGCGCCTCGGGCGCGCCGGTCTCGGACGGGGGCGGTGGTGGTGGCGGCGGCACGAAGCCGGTGGTGTCGCTCTCGTCGTCGGCTTCGGGCGCGTCGTCGCGCAGCTGGATGTTGAGATCGCTGCCTTCGACGCGCAGCCGGCGGGCGACGTCGATCACCAGCCGCAGGCGCAGCGGTTGATCGTCACGGCGAACGATGTGGACGCGGCCGTCCTCGGGCGCGCGCGTCACCGCCAGGCGGTCGGCGGTGCGGGCGTCATCGGCCTCGGGCGCGTCGATCGCGCGGCGCAGCGCGGCGACGCCCAGGCGCGGCGGCGCGGTGGCGCGCACGATCTCGACGTCAGCGCGATCGAGCCGCAGCAGAATCGGTCCGTCGGGCAGGTCGAGG
>JBCCOR010000814.1:0-2104 GCA_039025295.1 Acidobacteriota bacterium | reverse complement strand
GCTCGTCGGGCGGCGCGGCGTGGAAGAGCCGATGGAACACCGCCTCTTCGCGTCCCTCGGCGAGCCGGCGGCGGTCGATCGGCCGCAGCGTCGGCGCGAGCGGATGCACGCCGACGACGCCGGCCCGCGCCAGGCGCGCGCACGCCGCCGCCTGCTCGGCCGGCGCGTCGAGCCGTCCTGGCACGAGCGGCCACAGCACCCAGGCACCCCGCGGCAGCGCGGCGCACGCGGCGTCGAGCGCCGCCCCCGGGTAGTCGGCCAGCCGCACCGGCAGCAGATCGTGCACGACGGTGACGGCGGCCGCCAGCGGCGCGGCCGACGGCGGCAGCGCGTCGGCGCGACTCGCCGACGACGACGGCGGCGCGCTCGGCAGTCGCTGTCCGACGGGCTGCTGCAGCAGAACCGGCACGCCCGCGGCCGCCAGCCCGTTCGCGAGCCGGGCGTGGGCGGGCACGATCTCGGGCGCGACCGGCGGCAGATAGAGCAGATCGTCGCAGCCGAGCAGCGCGTCGGGCAGCGGCGCGGACGGCGCGCTGTCGCCGTCGTCGGCATCCGGCGGCGCGGGCTGCAGCGCGGGCGGCAAGGCCGGTGGATCGAGCGCGTCGAGCGCGCGCAGGCAGCCGGCGGCGAGGTCCGTCCACGGACCGGCCGATGCGCGCCAGCGGCGCGGCGCCCAGGCGATCCAGCCGTGGACGATCTCGGGCAGCTGATGGGTCGGCCGCAGCGGCGGCGCCGACGCCCACGACGCGTCGCCCGCGCGGGAATCCGACATGCGATCCAACGCGGTGGCGGGCGTCAGGCGTCGCCCGCCGCAGCGCGGGCGACCGCGGCCGCCCAGGGCCCGTCGACCGCGCCACCGCCGGCGAGCAGACGCTGCACGTATTTGCCGAGCACGTCGAACTCGACGTGCACGCGGTCGCCGACCGCGCGCGCGCCGAAGGTCGTCCAGTCGAGGGTGTGCGGAATGAGCGCGACCGTGAAGCGGTCGACGGCGAGCTGGGCGACGGTCAGGCTGGTGCCGTCGAGAGCGACCGAGCCCTTCGGCACGACCAGCGGCCGATGCCCCGCCGGCAGCGCGAAGCCGAGCTCGCGATGCTCGCCGAAGTCCTCGCGCGCGACGATTTCGAGCACGTCGTCGACGTGGCCCTGCACCCAGTGGCCGCCGAGCTCGTCACCGAGCCGCAGCGACGGCTCGAGGTTGACCTCGTCGCCCGCGCGCAGCGCGCCGAGCACCGTGCGGCGCAGGGTTTCCGGGGCGAGCTCGACCGCCGACACCTGGCGATCGGCCTGCGACGGATCGGGATGGTCGACGGTTTCGAGCAGCGTCAGGCACACGCCCGACACCGCCAGGCTGGCGCCGACCGTGAAGTCGGCGCCGAGCGCACGGCTATGGTCGATGTGCAGGCGCACGCCGCCCTGGTTAGACGGCGTCGGATCGCTCAGGATCCGTCCACGCTCGCGTACAAGTCCGGTAAACATCGTTCGTGAAAAGCCTCCATGATCACGTCGCCGCCGCGGCGCAGCAGCCGGGGTGAGTCGAGTCGGGGTGCGTCGTCGAGTCGCGCGAAGCCGGGATCGCCGATCGGGCCGGGTGCGCCAGCGCCGCCGATCAGGCGCGGCGCGCAGTCGACGGCGACGCGGTCGAACGCACCCGCGGCGAGAAAGGCGCCGTGGACCTCGCCGCCGCCCTCGACCAGGACGCTCTGGACGCCGCGCGTGTGCAGATCGGCGAGCACGGTCTTGGGCGTGACGTGCACGAGCACGACCACCTCGGCGCCGCGGGCGACGAGCGCGTCGCGGCGCGCGCGCCAGGCGTCGGTCGCGGCATCGTCGCCGTCCGGCTGCTCGGCGTAGAGACAGATCGGCCCGTCGACCGTGAACAGGCGCGCGTCGGGCCCGATCCGCAGCTGCCGATCGAGCACGACGCGGAGATTCGGCCCGAGCGCCCGGCCGAGGCGGCGATCGAGGCGCGGATCGTCGGTCACGGCCGTGCCGCGGCCGATGAGGATCGCGTCGTGGTGCTCGCGCTCGCCGAGCGCCCAGCGGCGCCCCTCGGGCGCGGAGATCCACTGGCTTTCGCCGCTGGCGGTGGCGATGCGCCCGT
>JBCCOR010000813.1:0-2124 GCA_039025295.1 Acidobacteriota bacterium | reverse complement strand
GGTCGCCGACGACGGCGCGCGCCTCTACCGCAGCGGCGATCGAGTCCGCTGGCGGGCCGACGGTCAGCTCGAATTCCTCGGCCGCATCGACGACCAGGTGAAGGTCCGCGGCTACCGCATCGAGCTGGGCGAGATCGAGGCGGCGCTGGCCGATCTGCCGGCCGTGGCCGAAGCGGCAGCGGTGGCGCGGCCCGATCCGCTGGGCGAGATGCGCCTGGTCGCCTACCTGGTGGCGGCGGAGACGGACGCGGCGCGCGCCGCACTCGACGACGTCGACGGCATCCGCCACGCGCTCGGCGAGCGCCTGCCGGCGTATATGGTGCCGTCGGTGTTCGTGGCGCTCGACGCGCTGCCCAAGACGCCGAGCCGCAAACTCGACCGGCGCGCCCTGCCGGCACCCGAAGATGTGGGGCAGCTCGACGTGCTGCGCGACGCCGCCGTGCGCGCCGCGCCGCGCAGCCCGGTCGAGGCCGCGCTGGTGGCGATCTGGGCGCAGGTGCTCGGCCGCCCGGTCGGCGTGCACGACGATTTCTTCCAGCTCGGCGGCCACTCGCTGCTCGCGATTCAGGTAATGACCCGGCTGCAGCAGGAGCTCGACGTGCGCCTGCCCCTGCGCGCGCTCTTCGAGCATTCGACGCCCGCGCGGCTGGCGCGCCGGGTCGAGCTGGCGCGCCGCACCGCCGACGCACCGGCGATCGACACTGTCGAGCGACCGCCGATCGAGGCCGGCCCGCTCGATGGACCGCTGCCGCTGTCGGCGCTGCAGGAGCGCATCTGGCTGCTCGATCAGCTGACGCCGGAGATGGCCGACCATCGCACGCTGACGCTGGCGCTGCGCGGTCCGCTGTCGGTGCCGGCGCTGCGCCGCGCCGTCCATGCCGCCCGCGCGCGCTATCTGCCGCTGCGCACGACTTATCACGCGGCGCCGGCCGACGCGCCCGACGACGCGCCGCCGGTCACGGCGCGGATCGATCCCGACGTCGCGTCCGCGCCGCTGACCGTGGTCGACCTCGGCCATCTCGATCTCGACGCGGCCGAGCGCGCGGCCGATGCGCAGGCGCGGTCGGCGTCGCGGATCAGCCTCGATCTGACCCGCGCGCCGATGCACGCGCGCCTGGTGCGGGTGCGCCCGGGCGATCATCGCCTGCATCTGACGATCCACCGCATCGCCGGCGATGAGGCGTCCGACGCGGTGCTGCTGCCGTCGCTGGGCGCGCTCTACGACGCCGCGCGCGCGGATGCCGACGCCGACGCGGCGCCGTCGGCGCTGGCCGCAGCGGCCGCGCTGCCGGCGCTGGCGGTGCGCTATCCCGACTATGCGCGCTGGCAGCGCACCTGGCTCAAAGGTGCGCAGCTCGAGCGCCAGCTGGCCTACTGGTGGCGTCAGCTGCGCGAGGCGCCGACCCTGGCGCTGCCGACCGATCGGCCGCGCGCGACCCATGCCCGCGCCGCCGCCGGTCGCGCGCCGATCGCGCTCGACGCCGACCGCACCGCGCGCCTCGACGCCTTCGCCCGCGACCACGGTGCGACGCGCTTCATGGCGCTGGTGGCGCTCTATCAGATGCTGCTCGCGCGCTGGGCGCGACAGACCGACGTCACCGTCGGCGTCGACGTCGCCGGCCGCGAAGAACCGGCGCTGGAGCCGCTGGTCGGCACCTTCGGCAACGTGCTGGTGCTGCGCATCGACCTCGGCGGACGCCCGGGCTTCGCCACCGTCGTCGAGCGCGTGCGCGACGCGGCGCTGGCCGCCTTCGCCCATCAGGACGTGCCGTTCGCACGCTTGGTCGAGGCGCTCGATCCGCCGCGCCAGCCCGGCCGGGCGCCGCTGGTGCAGGCGACGATGGCGCTGCAGGCGACGCCGCGACCGGCGCTGCACTTCGATCGTCTCGAGGTTGCCGCGCTCGACGAGATGATGGCCGGCGCGGCCCAGCTCGAAGCCGACGTCCATCTGCGGCTGACGCCGGCGGTCGACGACGCGGCGCGCGTCACCCTGCGCGGCGCGCTGGTCTACCGGGAAGATCTGTTCGACGCCGTGACCGCGTCGCGCATGGTCGAGGGCCTGCAGACGCTGCTCGACGCCGCGCTCGAGACGCCCGCGCGCGCGGTCGACGATCTGCCGCTGAT
>JBCCOR010000812.1:0-2146 GCA_039025295.1 Acidobacteriota bacterium | reverse complement strand
GTGCCGCGGGTCTGCTCGTCGCCGCGCTGCTCGTCGCGCCGAACCTGCCGGCCCGCGAGCCGGCGCCGCGCGCGTCGAACAGCGCGCACGCCGACGCCCTGCCCGCGCTGCCGCCGGGCGAGGTCTGGCTCGCCCACGCGCTGCGCGATCTCGCGCCCTACTGGTCGAGCGCCGACGCGCTCGGCGAGCCGATCGGCCACTTCCCGACCTTTCGCTACGCCGACGGCGCACCGCTCCGCGCCGACGCGCCGCTGCGCGCGGACTACCGCTGGATTCCCGAGCATGCGAACTGGATCGGCGATCGCCTCGACCGCAGCTACACGCGCATGCTCTCGCGCCAGGCCTACACGCTGGCGATCGCGTATCACCTCGGCGGCGACGGTCGTCATCTGGCCGCGGCGAAGGCTGCAGTCGATCGCATTCTCGGCCCGCTGAACGACGCACCGGGCACGTTCTGTAGCTGGATCGCGCGCGGTGCCTGCCAGCCCGCGCCCGATCAGCGCACCGCGCAGGACGTCGCCTACGCGCTCCTCGGCCCGGCGGCCTATGCCTACGTCACCCGCGATCCGGCGGTGATCGACGCGATCGTCGCGGCGCAGCGCGCGTTCTTCGACCGCTACCGCGATCCCGACACCGGCCTGATGCGCTGGGTCCTCGCGCCGCTCGAGGACGGGTCGGATCGGCACGCGCCGGATCAGCGTGAGCTGGTGGCGCAGCTCGATCCGATCAACGCCTTCATGCTGCTGCTCGAACCGATCGTGCCGGCAGCCGAGGCCGCGCGCTGGCGCGCCGATCTCGTCGGGCTCACGGGCGATCTCGTGACGCATTTCCACAGCGCCGATCACGGCGTGTTCTGGGGCCGCATCGACGATCCGGCGCTGCGCGCGCTCGGCAAGCATCACCACACGGACGTCGGCCACACCGCCAAGGCCTATTGGATGCTCGCCCTGGTCGCGCGCGTCGCCGGCGGCGACGCCGACTGGGCGCAGCTGGCGCGCGACGGCGGCCTGCGTCTGCTCGACGCCATCGCCCAGGACGCCACCGACGGCTGGGTCGGCGGCTCGTGGAAAGGCGGCTGGGACGAGGAAGGCACGCCGGGCGGCGAGGCCCCGTGGTGGGCGCACGCCGAGGTCGATCAGCTCGCCCTCACCCTCGCCGTCGACGACCCGCGCGCCGCGGCGCATCTGCCCAAGGCCACGACGTTCTGGTTCACCCACTTCGTCGATCACCGCCACGGCGGCGTCTGGCCGTCGCCGCAAGATCCGGCCGATCCGACGCCGTCGCTGAAGGCGCATCTGTGGAAGAACGGGTACCACGCGATGGAGCACGCCCTCGTCGGCCTGATCCTGAGCAACGCCCTGCGCGGCGAGCCCGTGACGCTGCACTTCGCGCCCGCGATCGGCGCCGATCCCGGCGCGCTGCGGCCCTACTACTTCGACGGCGAGCCGATGATCGTCCGCCGCGTGCCGCTCGGCCACGTCGACGGCCGCGAACGACTCGAGGTCCGCTTCAACCGCATCCGCTGAGCCGCGCATCGATCCGCAGCCGCCGCGCCCCGTCGACGACCGCGTCGACGGGGCGCTGTGCGTAGGGGGTTGCGCCCGCAATGACCCTCTTGTACCATTAGACCAAGAGGTACATACGACGCCATCGCAACCCTACCCCGAACACCATGGACATCATCATCGACCTCGACGCTTCCGAACCGCTGTTCAATCAGCTGATCGACCAGATCAAGCAGGCCGTCCGCAGCGGCCGTCTGCGACCGGGCGACGCGCTGCCGTCGATCCGCCAGCTGGCCGGCGATCTGACGATCAACAGCAAGACCGTGGCGAAGGCCTACAAGCGCCTCGAGCGCGACGCGGTGCTGCAAACGCGCGGCTACCGCGGCACGTTCGTCCATCCCGACGCGGCACGCAACAGCACGGTCGACCTGCCCGCCCTGGCCACGACGCGCCTGTCGGCCACCATCGACGAACTGCGCCAAGCCGGCGTCACCGACTCGGAAATCCGCGTCGCCTTCGGCGCCCTGATGCACCGGCGCAACGCCTGAGGAGCCTGGATCTGGCCGCGCGCATCGGTGATCGTGGCAAGGGCCTGGGCCAAGATCATGGCCGGGTCTGCGAGCAAACCGCCCCAATTGCCC
>JBCCOR010000811.1:0-2152 GCA_039025295.1 Acidobacteriota bacterium | reverse complement strand
GCTCCGGGTCACGCCGCGCGCTTCGAGATGCGCGATTTAGGGCAGCGCCAAGCGACGCCTGAGGCCGAATCGATGCTTGATGTCGGCGATCGAGACCGTCGTCCAGCCGGTGGCGCCGAGCGACTCGACGAGGTCGTCGACGGCTTGGGCGGTGGTCAGGAGCGGCGGCTCGGTCTCGGGCAGGCGGACGAGTGCGCCGCCTTTGACGAGCGCCCGCTGCACGCCCTCGACGATCCGCGGCTTGGCGCCGAGCGCGCGCGCGAGCGCGGGCGGCGAGCGCGGCGTGAGGCCGTCGTCCGCCATCGCCGCGACGATTGCACGCGCCAGCGGGCCGTCCGCGCGCGCAGGCTTCGCGCCGGCGGCCGGTGCCGCGCGCGCGACGAGCATCGCGTAGGCGTCGCCGAGCGCATCGTACGTCGTCGGCCCCAGCCGCGCGCGCAGCCATCCATCGCGCATCTGCGGATCGCGCGGCGCGTCGGCGATCAGCCGCTGGACGGCGCGCGGTGCAAGCCAGACCGGTCCGTCTCGCGCGTCGAGGCGCAGCAGACGGCCGCTGCGCGTCGCGTCGTCGAGCCGCGTGCGGACGTCGTCGGGTGCGCGATCGATGCCGTCGGCCGCGGCCTCGAGAGTCAGTCCGTCGAGGCCGGCGTCTTCGGCGCGCGCGCGCAGCGCGTCGTCGAGCGCGCGCACGCGCAGGTCGCCCGCCTCAGGAGGCCAGAACGGCCTTGGCGATGCGGCTGATGGTCGCGCCCTCGGCCGACGTGCCGAAGCGCGCGCGCATGGCGCCCATCACCGGGCCCATCGCCTTCGGTCCGCTCAGGCCCTTCTCGGCGACGAACGCCTCGATCGCCGCACGGATCGCGTCGTCGCTGACCTGCTCGGGCAGATAGTGCTCGAGGATGGTGATCTCGGCCTCTTCCTTGGCCGCAAGTTCCTCGCGCCCGCCGTCGCGGTACTGCGACGCGGCGTCCTGACGCTGCTTGATCGACTTCTGGACCAGGCGCTCGAACTGCGTTTGGTCGAGCGCCTCGCCGCCGTCGATCTGGGCGTTCTTGAGCGCCGACAGCAGCATGCGCAGCGTGCTGAGGCGGTCTTTGTCTTTGGCTTTCATGGCCGTCTTGATGTCGGCCTGGAGGGTTTCGATCGGGGTTGCTTCGCTGGAAGTGCTCATGGCCCGGAGTGTATCCCGCGTCCTCGCGTGACGCGATCGCCGGCGATGAGCACGAGCAGCAGCGCGGCCGGCATGACGTGGAGATAGAGGCGCGCCGCGCTGGTGTCGACGTAGCGGGCGATGTCGCCCGGCACGGTGGCGTAGACGACGGCGTAGAACATCAGCTGGCCGAGCACCACCAGTGCCGCCGCGCGCAGGCCGCGGACGGCGGCGAGCAGCGGCACGAGCAGCAGCAGGTAGGTCAGCCCGTGCCAGTTGACCGCGCCGAGCGCGCCGACCATCCCGGTCAGCGCGTCGCCCAGGCGTGCGGGCGTGAAGGCGCCGACGCGGGCGCTCGAGGCGAGAGCGAGCCGGTCGCCGATCTGCCACCACAGCGCGACGACGAGCAGCATCGGTCCTGCCACGCGCAGCGCGCTCGCCGCGGTGCGTTTCGGCGCGCGCAGCCGATCGCGCGCGACGCGGCGCGCCAGGCGACCGGCGACGAGCAGGCCGGCGAGCGCCATGCCCTCGATCTTGCACGCGGCGGCAAGGGCCGCGGCGTAGCCGACGCGCGCGTCCTCCGCGCGCGCGTCATCGCCGTCGTCGCTCAGCAGACCGGGCAGGGCCAGCACCAGCGCGAGCGTCAGGGGCCAGTCGGCGCCGCCGGCGGTGAGGTAGCCGATGCCGAAGGGCACGAAGGCGAGCGCGATCAGCGCCGGCGCCCAGCGCGCGAGGGCGTCCGGCGCATCCGCGGCGCGCAGCGCGGCCGGTGCGGCGGCGCAGGTCGCGGCCACCAGCGCGACCGTCCACAGCAGGATCGGACCCTCGGCGAAGCCGCCGCCGAGGCGCGCGGTCAGGGCGTAGAGCGACGGCAGGAAGAGCGGGTAGTCGGGATGCAGATGCCCGATCAGCCACGGATGGGTGAGCAGCGACGCGTCGACCGCGCCGGCGGTGGCGAACGCCTTGGCCTTCACGCCCCAGTGGTAGACGAGATCGGGATGC
>JBCCOR010000810.1:0-2155 GCA_039025295.1 Acidobacteriota bacterium | reverse complement strand
GTAACGCCCGACCACGACGACGCGGACGACGACGCCCTGGCCGATCTCGCCTTCGAAGCGCTCAGTGACGACGACGCGCCCTTCGACGACGCTCCGCGCGACGCGGACGAGACCGCCCCCGCGCGCGACGCAGCCGCCGCGGCGGACGACGACGCGTCCACCGCGCGCGAGGATCCGCTCGACGCGCTCGATGCGCTCGACGCGCTCGACGCGCTCGACGCGCCCGTCTTCGACCTGCCGCCGCTCGACGCGATCCCCGCGGACGTCGCGGCACCGGACGACGCGGCCGCAGCGGCGGACGCCGCCATCCGCGACGAGATCGCGACGCCCGCCGCCGATCCGATCGCGGCCGACGACCCACCGGCATCGGACGAGACCAGCGACGCCTTCACCACCGCGGCCGTCCCGACCACCGAGACCCCCGCCGCAGCCGAGGCCGGCAGCGATCTCAGCGGCTTCGGTCTGGCCAACGCCGACATCTACCAGGCGCAGCCGGGCGACGCCACCGCGTCGGGCACGATGGTCAAGCCGCTGCCGACGGTGCAGACCGCGTTTCCCGACGAGGGCGACGCGGCGGACGCCTCCGCGGCGCCCGCAGTGGTCGACGCGACGCCGGCGACGCGCGCACCGGTCGACGACGGATCGCCGATCGCCGACGCGCCGGCCGCCAGCGGCGGCAACCGCACCCGCCTCCTGCTCATCGTCGCGCTGATCGGTCTCCTGACGATCGCGGTCATCCTCTTCGCCGTCGCCGCGGGCAAGCGCAAAGCGGTCCAGCAGCAGGCGCCCGCAGCCTCTGCCGCGAGCGTCGAAGCACCCGCGCCGGCCGCAGCGCCCGCGCTCGCAGCCGCGGACCCAGCCGCAGACACAGCCGACGACGCGGCGGCGGCCGCAGCGCCCGAGGGCAGCCCGGACGGCGACGCGGCAGCGCCCGACGCGCCGGACGACGCGGCCGCCGACGGCAGCGGCGCCACGCTCGACAGCGCCGTCCTCGAACGCCTCGAGGAATCGCTGCGCGAGCGCGAAGAGGCGATGCGCGAGCTCTTCGAAGCGCAGCAGCGCCAGATCCAGGACGAGATCGACGCCGCCAACCGCCAGAGCCGCGACGGCGGCGGCGGCGGCTGAGCCGCGCGCGCCGACAGGGGCGCGTGACGAGCGGCGGGCTGCGCGGGGCTTCTTGATCGGTGCGGTCGCCGGGCGGCTCGTACAATAAAGCCATGTCCATTCGACGGCTCCGCCGCCCGCGCCTGCATGTTGCTGCTGCGCGCGGCTCGCTTCTCGTTGCGCTCGTCGGTCTCGCGCTGTCCGTCGTGGCCGCGCCCGACGACGACGCGCCGGCGCGCGACGCCCTCGACGACGTCGCGGTCGCGCGCGCGGTCGCGGACGACGCGCCGACCGACGCCGACGGCCGTCCGCTGCCGCCGCGCCACGCGCGCTGGCTCGCCGACGCCGACGCCCTGCTCTCCGAAACCGAGCGCACGATCTTTCTCGGCCTGCGCGCCGACTACCAGCGCGACCACTTCATCCGCATGTTCTGGCGCCTGCGCGATCCGTTCCCCGAAACCGGACGCAACGAATTCCAGGAGCGCTGGACGGCGCGCGTGGGCCAGGCGCGCGCGCTCTTCGACGATCTCGCCGCGCCGCAGGCGCGCATGCTGCTGCGCTTCGGCGCGCCGACGCAGCGCCAGCCGCGCACCTGCGACCTGCTGCGCCCGCTCGAGATTTGGCGCTATCCCAACGGCACCGCCGGCATCGACGGCACGTTCACGCTGGTCTTCATCGGCTTCGGCAGCGGCGCGCGCGACGTCTGGCGACCGACCGACGGCGTGCGCGTGCTGCTCAGCGCATCGGCCAGCGCGCGACTGAGCGATCCGCGGCGCATTGCCCAGCGCATCAGCGAGGTCTGCGGCGGCGATCTGGTGTCGGATCTCGCGCTGGCGGTCGATCTGGTCGCGGTCGAGCAGCAGGGCGGCTTGATTCCCCAGGTCGACGACGAATGGGCCCTGGCGTTTCGCGCGCGCGGCACCGACCTGCCCGACGACGCGGCGCCGCTCGACGATCTGCAGCTCGACGTGCGCTTTCCCGGACGCCATCAGATGCGCACCATCGTCCAGGGCATCGTCGGCGTGCCGGTCGCGGCCGCGCCCGACGGCGG
>JBCCOR010000809.1:0-2158 GCA_039025295.1 Acidobacteriota bacterium | reverse complement strand
CGCGCCGGCGCGTGGCGGTCGAGCGCGAGCAGCTGGGCGCGCGGCAGCCAGCCGCGCAGGACGTCGAGGAGCGGCGCGCGGCGCAGATCGTCGAAGCTGCGGCGGCCCGCGCACAGGGCCTCGACCACCGGCCGCAGCGACGCCGCGTCGTCGAAGGTCGGCAGATCGAGCGCGGGCATCCAGCCCGCCAGGCTGCGCAGGCGCGCCAGCCACGCCGCCACGTCGCGATCGTCCCACGGCAGCGCGCGACTCGCCGCGCCCTGGCGCCATTCCTCGAGCGCCGCGTCGATCGCCGCCTCGGCCAACACCGCCGCGGCCGCGTCGGGTGACGCCGGCGCGTCGCGCTCGTCGAGCACAAGATCGTCGTAGCGCATGATCCGGCGGCCGATCGCGCGCGCCCGCGACGCGTCGAAGACGACGACGTCCTCTTCCACCACCAGCGCCGGGTCGAGCCACGCGCGCGCGACCCGCGCCGCCTGGCGCACCCACGCTTCAGGGCCGCGACCGCCGTCGAGCTCGAGCGCGACGAAGCACTTCGCCGCGCGCACGCCGCACGCGGGCGACAGCCGCACGCCCTTGCCGCCGACCATCACGCCGCGCGTCGCATCGTCGTCGCGCCGGCGCACCACGCGGTCGGGATAGGCGCGCAGGAGGGCGCGGCAGAGCGCGTCGGCGCGATCCGTGGTTTCGTCGACCGTGTGGTCCACCGAAACGCGCTTTGCGCCGCGCGTACGATCGGTCGCTATGCGCGTTTCGACTGACCGACCGGTCGAAACACGCGTGGTAACGCGGCGCGATGCGCGCACGACGTGGTCGGCGACGCGCAGCACGTCGCGCGCGCGGTTTCGATCGACCGGTCCGCAGGCGCATTCGCCGTAGCCGCCGTCCACGGCGCGCAAGCAGGCGTCCAGGCGGTCGAGCGGATCGGCGTCGACGTCGTAGGCCGCGTCGCCCGACTGGCGGACGACATCGCGTTCGCTCAGGAGCGCCGCCAGCCGCGCCGCGTCGTCGCGCACGCCGGCGTCGAGGCCCGCGAGCACCAGCCGCGCCAGCCGCGGATGCAGCGGCAGGCGCGCCATGCGCTGGCCGTCGTCGGTGACGCCCGCCGGGCCGAGCGCGCCGAGCCGACGCAGCAGATCGCGCGCCGCGTCGAGGCGCGCCGGCTCCGGACGCTCGAACCAGCCGAAGGCGTCGAGATCGCCCTCGCCCCAGGCGAGCAGCTGCAGCGCCGGGCCGGCCAGATCGAGGCGGCGGATCTCGGGCGTCTCGCGCGCCGCGCGGCCGCGGGCGTCGGATAGGGCCCCCAGGCGCAAGCAGCGCCCCGGGCCGAGGCGGCCTGCGCGGCCCGCGCGCTGCGTGGCCGACGCCGCGCTGATCGGTGCCAGCACCAGACGATCGAGCCCGACCGCCGGGTCGTAGCGCAGCTGGCGCGCGAGACCGCTGTCGACCACCGCGTCGATGCCGGCGACCGTCACCGAGGTCTCGGCGACGTTGGTCGCCAGCACGATTTTGCGTTCGCCGCCCGGCAGCGGGCGCAGCGCGGCGTCCTGCTGCGCCGGCTTCAATGCGCCGTAGAGCGGCAGCACGCGCGCGCCGACCCGGCCGTCGAGCTGCGCCGCCGTGCGACGGATCTCGCCGACGCCGGGCAGGAACGCCAAGACGCCCGCCGCGCCGTCGTCGAGGCAGCGGCGCACCTGCGCGGCGACGCGGCCCGGCAGCGTGCGCCGCGTGTCGCGGTCGTCGCGCACCGTCGGGCCGTTTTCGTGATCGATCGCGACCGGGAAGAGCCGGCCTTCCGACGCGATCGTCGGCGCGTCGAGATAGTCGGCGATCGGGCCGGCGTCGAGCGTCGCCGACATGACGATCAGCCGGAGATCGTCGCGCACCTCCGCGCGTACCCGGCGCGCCATCGCCAGCGCGAGATCGCTGTGGATGCTGCGCTCGTGAAATTCGTCGAAGACCAGCGCGCCGACGCCGTCGAGGAACGGATCGGCCTGCAGCTGCTGCACCAAGATCCCTTCGGTGACCACCAGGACGCGCGTGCGGTCCGGATCGAACGTGCGATCGAAACGCACGTGGAAGCCGACCTCGCGGCCGAGCGTCCAGCCCTGCTCCTCGGCGATGCGCCGCGCGGCGGCGCGCGCGGCGACGCGGCGCG
>JBCCOR010000808.1:0-2166 GCA_039025295.1 Acidobacteriota bacterium | reverse complement strand
GCCGTCGGCGATCAGGCGCTCGAGGGCGATCGGATTACGCTGGTCGTAGCGGGTGGTCATCACCGACGGCGTCGAGATCCGTCCGTTCTCCGACGCCCTGCTCGCGGCCGCGCGCGACGCCAGCCGCGATCTCCTCGAAGACATGGCGGCCGCCGAGCCGTCGTTCCGCCAGGTCTACGAGGCCTGGCGCGCCAACCGCGACGCCAGCCGACGCTATTTCGCCACCTCAGAGCTCGCCTACACGCGCTTCGCCTTCGCCTGAGCCAGCACTTCTTTCGAACAATCATTTTCGCGCTACGGAGACCTTCATGACCCTGATGCGATCGACCAGCCGCGTAGGCGTCTACGCCGACGTCGCCAACATGTACCGCAACGGCGGGCAGCGTATGCAATACGACGCGCTGCGCGAGTTCGCATGCCGCGATCACGCCGAGCCGGTGCGGCTCAACGCCTATGTCACCTACGACGTCGAGCGCGCCAAGCGCGATCCGGTCTATCGCCAGGGTGCCAACAACTTCCACTCGAAGCTGCGCGACTACGGCTACAAGGTCATCGTCAAGGAAATCTTCTGGTTCCGCGACGAGAGCGGCAACCGGGTCGGCAAGGCCGACGCCAATCTCGATCTCGCCGTCGACGCGCTGCTGCAGTCGCAGAATCTCGACCGCGTGCTGATCGCCAGCGGCGACGTCGACTTCGTCAACGTCGTGCGCGCCATGCAGGGACGCGGCGTGCGGGTCGAGGTGGTCGGCCTCGACCACACTGCCCGCAGCCTGCGCGAAGAGGCCGACATGTTCACCTCGGGCTATCTGATCCCGAATCTGGTGCCGATCGACAACCGCCATCCCAAGGCCAAGGGCTGGGGCGAGATCGGCTCGCGCGTGCGCGGTGTCTGCTACTGGTACGAGTCCGACCGCGGCTTCGGCTACATGCGCTTCCTGCGCAAGATCGCGCCGGGCCTGTGGCTGACCGACGCGCGCCATCCCGACTCGCCCTACGACACCGCCTTCTTCCCCGCCGCGCATCTGCCGAGCGAGGTGCGGCCATCGTGGCTGCCGAGCCGCGACCGCGTGTTCGAGTTCACGCTCGCGCCGTCGGAGCGCGGCGACGGCCTGCAGGCCGCCGACATCGAGCTGATCGGCTCGTCGATCCGCCAGCGCGACCGCGCCGCCGCCTCGTCGACCGACGATCGCGACTATCCCGCGCCGCGCCGCGCCGACGACGCCCCGCGCAGCGGCAGCGGACGCACCAACCGCGATCACGACGACGACGAGGAGGACGATGATGATCTCGAGATCCGCGAGCTCGACATCGACGACGAGTACGATGATGACGAGGACGACGACGACTACGACGATTGATCGTCGCTGCGATCGATGATTCTCCCACGCGCCGGACGCTCGGAAGACGTCCGGCGCGACGCGTTTGGGCGGATGCGAGCGCGTCGACCCGGCGATCGACTCAGCGATCGAGCAGGGTCGTCACCAGCTCCGGGAAGAGGATCAGCAGCACCAGCCCGATCAGCTGGATGGCGATGAACGGCAGCACGCCGCGGTAGATCTGCACCGTGTCGATGTCGTCGGGCGCGACCCCGCGCAGGTAGAAGAGCGCGAAGCCGAACGGCGGGGTCAGGAAGGAGGTCTGCAGGTTCATCGCGATCATCACGCCGAACCACACCAGGTCGATGTCGAGGGCGCGTGCGGCCGGCACGAGCAGCGGAATGACGATGAACGCGATCTCGAAGAAGTCGATGAAGAACCCGAGCAGGAAGATCGTCAGGTTGGCGACGATCAGGAGACCGATGACGCCGCCCGGCAGCGTGGTCAGGACGTCCTCGATCCACAGATCGCCGTTGAGGCCGCGGAAGACGAGCGCAAAGGCGGTCGAGCCGATCAGCAGATAGACCACCATCGCGGTCAGCTTGGCGGTTTCGTCCATCGTCTCTCGCAGCGCGGTGAGGCTCAGCCGACGGTTGATCGCGGCCAGCGCCATCGCACCGAGCGCGCCGAGCGCGCCGGCTTCGGTCGGGGTCGCGACGCCGAAGAAGATGCTGCCGAGCACGAGCAGGATCAGCACCAGCGGCGGCACCATCGCCTTCAGAACGCGCAGGAGAAGGGCACCGAGCGGGATCGCGCGCTCCTCGGCCGGCAGCGCCGGCGCCGCCTGTGG
>JBCCOR010000807.1:0-2168 GCA_039025295.1 Acidobacteriota bacterium | reverse complement strand
TCGTGTCGTCGAAGCCTTCGATCGACGACAGCAGCGCGTCGGGCTCATCGGCGCGCACCGACGACAGATCGATCGCGCGCGTCTGGGCGCGCAGATCGGTCGCTGCCGCGGGATCGGTGCCGCCGCCCGACGCCGCCGCGCCTTCCGCGGCCGACGCTTCGAGCATCGACGTGTTGAGCACGCGGGTCGTCTGCCCGCCCGCAGCGGGGGGCGCGCCGGCGGCGGGGGGCGCGCCCGCGCCGCCGAGACTGGCCCACGGACCGCCCGCGGAGGGCGCATCGGCCAGCTCGAAATCTGCCGAGGCGTCGTCGAGCGCGAAGGTCGGCTCGGCCGTGCGCTCCGGCACGCCGCCACCCATCACTGGCACCTCGATGCTCTCGTCGTTGTCGAGCGCGAACAGCGATCCATCCTCCGGATCGGGCAGGTCGAAGTCGGGCAAGGAGACGAGAGATGACGATTGGTCGCCGCCGCCGAAGTCGGGCACGGCCGCGTCCATCGCCGCATCGGGCGCGTCGTCGTCGAACGTCAGCGCGGCCCCCTCACCCTGCGCAGGGTCGTCCGCGCGCGCCGGCACCGGGTCGAACGCGGGCACCGCGTCGGGCACCGCGTCGAGCGTCAGCGCGGGCTCGTCGTCGAACGCCCCGGCGCCTTCGTCAAATGCAGGTGTCGCATCGAATGCAGGTGTCGCATCGAATGCGGGTGCCGCATCGGGCGCGGGCACCGCGTCGAGCGCCAGCGCGGGCCCGTCGTCGAACGTCAGCGCGCCCTCCCCGGAGGCCAGAGCATCGTCACCGAACGCGGGGGCGGCGGCATTGAGCGCCAGCGCATCGTCGTCGAACGTCAGCGCGGCGCCTGCCGCAGCTTCATCCCCCGGCCCTGCGTCCAGATCGAAGCCGCTGCGCGCCGTGCGGGCGAGGCCCGGATCGTCGTTCTCGGGAACGGCATCGGCGGCGACGCGGTCGGCGTCATCGGGCGCTGCAGCGATATCGCCGTCGTCCAGCAGACCGAACGACAGCTCGGGCAGATCGGGCGGCTCGCTGAAGAGCGCGTCAGCGTCGGGCGCCAGGGGCTCGGGCGTCAGCGGATCGCGCAGATCACCCGAAGATGCCGTGGCGTCGAGCGAGCCGTCGTCGAGGCGTTCGGCGGCCAGCGCCAGCGGAGCGTCCGGATCGCCGGCCGAGGCATCGAGTCCGAGCACGTCAGGTTCCGGCACGGGACGCACCCGCAGCACGATCTCGATGTCGCCCAGCCGCAGTCGATCGCCGTCCTTGGTCAGCGCCTGACCGCTCAGCGGCGCGTCGTTGATCGCGCTGCCGTTGCTTGAACCGAGATCGCTGGCCACGACCATGCCGCTGTCGATCGACAGCGTCAGATGACGCCGGCTGATGCTGGCGTCGGCCAGCACGACGTCGCACACCTTGCTGCGTCCGATCGTCCATTCCCCATCGGTGAGGGGATGCTGCTGGTCTCCGTGTTCGAGGACGTAGTCCCAGCGTGCTGCCACGCCTTGCCTCCGACGGCCCTCAGGCCCGCGGCACGACCGGCGCGTGGCCCGTCGCAAAGCCGCATGAAATGTTGATTTTCGACCCCGTCGTGCGGGAAACCGACTCTAACACGGCGTCCGGTCGGGGCGATCGACGTGCGCCAGGGCGTGGATCTGCGCCAGCGCGGCGACCACCGCCGGCTCGACGCGCAGGATCCACGGACCGAGCCCGACCGGACGAAAGCCGAGGGCGACGAACGACGCCACCTCGCGGTCGATCCAGCCGCCTTCGGGGCCGATCGCGAGCTGCACGGCCGATGCCGCGCGCAGCGCCGGTGCCATCGCGGCGATCGACGGCGCGCCGGGATGCGCGATCAGCCGCAGCGGCGGATTCGGCCGCGCCGCCAGCCAGTCGAGGCAGGGCCGCAGCTGGCGATGCACCAGCACGCGCGGCCGTCGCGTGCCGCCGCCCTGTTCGAGGCCTAGGCGCAGCTGCTGCTCGATGCGCGCCGGGCGCAGCGCGGGCGAGCCGAAGAAGCTTTTCTCCACCCGCCAGCTGCGCACCAGATCGAGCCGCGCAACCTGCATCGTCGCGACGTTTTGCAGGATGCGCTGCAGCATCTGCGGACGCGGCAGGGCGAGCACCAGATCGACGACCGGCCGCGCGGCGGGCGGCGGCGGGGCG